>JAITKH010000252.1 GCA_031278535.1 Planctomycetota bacterium
TGCCTGGAAACGGAAAAGTCGCATTCAGGAAAACCGCATTTCCCTCCCCACCCGAATCGGTCGTTACATTCGAGTTTCTTTTCGCCGCTGGGCGCCGGAACTTTCCAGATTTCCCGCAACCTATCCGTTCTGGTCGCTTTCGTGGTTTCTGCCGATTTCCTCCTCGGGCGCAACGTTTTCAGGCACTTCGACGCGGAGCAACGGTTGCGTACGGACATTCGATCGGCGGAGTTGGGGGAAACCGGTTCCTGCCGGTATCATCCTGCCAATCAACACATTCTCTTTCAGGCCGCGCAGATTGTCGCGCCGGCCAGCGATAGCGGCGTCGGTAAGGACGCGGGTCGTCTCCTGGAAGGAAGCGGCCGCCACCACCGACTCGGACGACAGGCTTGCCCGCGCAACGCCCTGGAGTATCCCGACAAATTGGGCAGGTTTCTTACCTTTGGCTTGGACATCTTTGTTTACCTTGTTTATCATGGTCTTGGAGACGGCGTCGGTCAGGAGAAGCGGAGTATCGCCCGGATCCTCGATTTTCACCTTGTTCATCATCTGGCGGATGATGATTTCGATGTGCTTGTCGTTGATACGCACATTCTGCGCCCGATATACCTTTTGTATTTCCCCAAGCAAATAATTCTGAAGCGCCTCCTCGCCGGAGATGGCGAGAATGTCATGCGGCACCAGCGGCCCTTCGACCAGAGGCTCGCCCGACTTCACCCGATCTCCCGAGTGGACGCGGACGTGTTTGCTCTGGGGCACAAGATGCTCGAATATCTGCCCGGATTCGGACTTGACAAGAATCTGGCGCTTGCCGCGAC
This sequence comes from Planctomycetota bacterium, assembly GCA_031278535.1. GTDB lineage: Bacteria > Planctomycetota > SZUA-567 > SZUA-567 > SZUA-567 > JAJBSZ01. The sequence continues at coordinate 819 of JAITKH010000252.1, forward strand.
GACGTTCGCCAAGCTCGACGATGCCGTCAACCTCGGCCATAACGGCAGGATCTTTGGGTTTCCTCGCCTCGAACAATTCGGTGACGCGGGGAAGGCCCCCGGTAATATCCTGAGTGGTACCCATTTCCCGGGGCATTCTGGCCAATTCTTCGCCCGCTTCGACAAAGTCTCCCTCGTTAACCCGGAGAATGGCCTTTTCGGGAACCGAGTAATAGGCGAGGATGCTTTCCTTATCCTCGCCAAGAATCAGTATCTGCGGCTGCAGATCGCCCTTGTGCTCGATAATTTCCATGTGTTCATGGCCGGAAGCGTCGGTTTCCAGGCGCATGGTGGTGCCCTCGACAATATCTTCGAAACGGATAAATCCGGATTTTTCAGAAAGGATCGGCGTATTATAGGCGTCCCAGTCGGCCAGCGACTGGCGGGGTTTCACCGTATCCCCCTCCTTGACCCTGAGGATGGCGCCGACCGGCACGTCCATCATTTCGCCGATTTCCCGGCCCCGCTCGTCGCAAATGACCATGATGCCGTTCCGGTTCAGTACCACTTGGACGCGGATATCCTCGCCATGGGCGTCCTTGCGGATGGAATCGACCACTTTGAGATTGCCGAACTTGACGCGCCCCCCGACGTCTGCCCGGAGTTCTGATTCGCGCACCGCGTGCTTGGCGATGCCGCCGATATGGAACGTCCGCATAGTGAGCTGTGTACCGGGCTCGCCAATCGATTGGGCGGCGATGACGCCCACTGCCGTTCCCGGTTCAACCAATTTGCCGGTGGAAAGATCCATGCCGTAGCAGTTGGCGCAGATGCCATGGGTGGATTCGCAAGTAAGCGGGCTGCGGACGCGGATTTTTCCGAGATCCAACTCCTGGATGCGACGCGCAGCCGTACGATCAATCAACTGGCCCTTGGCCACCACCAATTTGCCTGTCATGATGTCCACGATGTTGTCGCAGGCCACCCGGCCAAAGATATTGTCGGCGAGGCTCACCTCTTCGTGCTCGCCCGAAACCACCGCGCCTTTGGCCACACCGTTTTCGGTACCGCAGTCAAGCATGCTGATAGTGGCGTCTTGCGCCACCTCCACCAGTTTCCGGGTGAGGTAACCGGAATCCGCCGTCTTCAGGGCGGTGTCGGCCAGACCTTTCCGAGCGCCGTGGGTGGAGGAAAAATATTCGAGGCCCCGGAGACCTTCACGGAAATTGGCCCGGATGGGTGTCTCAATGATGCGTCCATTTGGCTTCGTCATCAAGCCGCGGAAACCGGCGAGCTGCCGTATCTGGGTGGTCGAACCCCTAGCTCCGGAGTGATACATGGCCCAGACCGGGTTCAAGTAGGCGCTTCCGTCGCGATTTTTATGGCTTTCCAATTCCTTGAGAAGATCGACGCTGATGGCATCGGTGACATGCGTCCAGATGTCGACAATCTGGTTGTAGCGTTCGCCGTCCGTAATATCGCCCATCTGGTGCGCATCCTCAATGTCCGTCACCTTTGATTCGGCTTCTCTGATGATGTTGGCTTTGCTGGGCGGCGTCCGGAGATCATAGGTGGAGAAGGAAAGCCCGGAAAGGGTGGCATAGTGGAAGCCGGTCTCCTTGGTGGCGTCGAGGAATTCCACGGTGGCGGCGCGGCCGAGCCGGAGATGGCAGTCGGACACGCAGGCGTTGAGCGCCTTCTTGTTCATCAGCTTGTTGTAAAAGGGCATCCCAATCGGCATCATGTCGTGAAAAAGAATGCGTCCAACCGAAGTGGGAAGAAAGAGACGGCGGGAACGATCCGGTTCTTCAATGACGGTAAGTACTCGTTTCTCAATTTTCCCAGCCGCATTGCTGGCGTATTCGATCCGTACCCAATCGTCGTCCGGAGTTTCCACGATCACCTCGGCGTCGGGAGGCATGCGGACGTAAATCCTGGCCCCAAGGTGGACAAGATTCTCTTCGTAGGCTTCAATGGCATCCGTCACATCGCGGAAGACCATGCCTTCGCCCTTCAGATCGCGCCGAACTAGGGTGAGGTAATAGCAGCCGAGGACGATATCCAGGTCGGCGGTGATAATCGGGTTGCCGTGCGCCGGCGAAAAAATATTGGCGGTCGAGATCATGAGGAGCGACGCCTCGACCTGCGACTCCACAGTCAATGGCAAATGCACCGCCATCTGATCGCCGTCGAAGTCGGCGTTGAATCCGGAACAGACCAACGGATGAATGCGAATGGCCTCCCCCTCGACCAACACCGGATAAAATGCCTGGATGCCCATGCGGTGGAGGGTGGGTGCGCGGTTTAGCATTACCGGATGGCCTTCAATTACCTCCTCCAGAACATCCCAAATTTCCTCGTCCTTCCTCTCGAGCATGGTCTTGGCAGACTTGATGGTGTCTGCCAATCCCTTTTCCTTGAGTTTCCGGATAATAAAAGGCTGGAAAAGTTCCAGGGCGATTTTTTTCGGCAAGCCGACCTGATCCAAGCGGAGTTCGGGACCGACGATGATGACCGAACGGGCCGAATAGTCCACGCGTTTCCCTAGCAGATTGGCGCGGAAACGGCCCTGCTTTCCCTTAATCATGTCGGTAAGCGACTTCAGAGGGCGATTACCGGCGCCCTGCACCGGGCGCTTGCAGCGGCTGTTGTCGAAGAGGGCGTCTACCGCCTGCTGCAGCATCCGCTTTTCGTTCCTGATGATAACCGACGGAGCGTTCAGGTCCAGGAGTTTCGCCAATCTGTTGTTGCGGTAAATAACCCGGCGATAAAGATCGTTAAGGTCGGATGTGGCAAAATTGCCGCTGTCAAGCGGCACCAGGGGCCGAAGTTCGGGCGGAATGACCGGCACCACCTCCATGACCATCCAAGCCGGATCATTGTTGCCGGCGATCAGGGCCTGAATAAGCCGCAAGCGCTTCACCAACGTTTCAGTTTTCAGCTTTTGGGTGCACACGGCGAGATCTTGCCTTAGTTTCTCTTCTTCCTGTTTCAGCGAAGGAATATCCAGTTTCTTGAGCAACTCCCGCACCGCTTCCGCCCCCATCATGGCTTTGAACGAATCGCCGTATTTCGCCCTGTTGTCGCGATAGTCCTCCTCGGAGAGGACTTCACGCTCTTTCAACGGGGTATCGCCCGGATCGGTGACAACGTACCGTTGAAAGTAGATGATCTGCTGCAAGGCGGTGGATTTGATGCCAAGAAGCGTACCGAGACGCGAAGGCATGGCTCGGAAAAACCAGATATGAACCACAGGCACAGCCAGGACGATATGGCCCATGCGTGTGCGGCGTACCTTGGAATGGGTGATTTTCACGCCGCAACGGTCACAAAGGATATCCTTGTATTTCATTCCCTTGTACTTGCCGCAAAAGCATTCCCAGTCCCGCTCGGGACCGAAGATGCGTTCGCAGAACAAGCCGTCCTTCTCTGATCGATAGGTGCGGTAGTTGATAGTTTCCGGAGTTTTCACTTCGCCGTAGGACCAGGAGCGGATAACGTTGGGGCTCGCAAGGGAGATGGTGATGGAACCGTAGTCGTTGATTCGTTCGTAATTTATTTCAGGCATTGGGGTTTCCTTGGAGTTGGGGCGCCTTCGTCTTCCAGGCGCCCGCCGCCGATTACCGCCGCCGGAAAAGGCCGGAACCGGTCCCGGCCTCCATCCCGCGCGCCAACGTCATTGTCCGAGCTTTCCTCCGATGGCTTCCAGGTTTTCGTTGATATTGAACGCAATCAGGAACATTTCGAACGAAATCCGAACCACTATCAGTACTATGATGCCACCAAATATCGAAACAACGATGACGCCCAATCCGGCGAGAATCGAGCCGCCCAACATGGTGACAACCCCTCCGAGTGCGCCCGCAACCGCCATCAGGGCGATCACAACGCATTTCAGGACGAAAACAAAGCGAGCGATAACGGGAAAATACATCTTGTCGAAACGAAAAAATCCTGAAACGCCGCGTTTGCGGATCTCCCTGAGCGCCTCGCTGGCGTCCTTTCCGAGTTCACAGGCTGTGCCACCCGCCGTCACGTCCATTTTTACCCTCCTCAAAAAATAGCCTGACGCGCCAAGCGCCGGGTTACTCCTTATGGGCGATCGGCTGCCCCGTCGATATGCGTACAGGCTTGATGTCCAAACCGATTCCGCGGATTTCGTTACACAGCACATCGAAGGAAACCGGCATCCCCGGCTCCACCGTACTTTCGCCCTTGACCATGGCCTCGTAGATTTTGGTCCTGCCGTCCACGTCGTCGGATTTATAGGTAAGCAGTTCCTGCAGAATGTTGGCGGCGCCGTAGGCTTCAATGGCCCAGACCTCCATTTCGCCGAACCGCTGGCCGCCGTTCCTGGCCTTGCCGCCGAGCGGTTGCTGGGTAATCAGGCTATAGGGACCGGTGGCGCGGGCGTGAATCTTCTCCGCAACCAGATGGTGGAGCTTGAGCATATACATATTGCCCACGGTGACCGGTTCGTGGAACGGCGCGCCCGTGCGCCCATCGAAAAGAATCGCCTTCCCGTCCTCCGGCAGTCCGGCTTCCCGCAGGGCGGCCTTAATCTCTTCCTCTGTCGCTCCGTCGAACACCGGGGTAATCACCCGGAAGCCCAGTTTTTGCCCGGCCCAACCAAGATGGGTCTCAAGAATCTGTCCAACATTCATCCGGGAAGGAACGCCCAGGGGATTCAATATCATCTCCACCGGGGTGCCGTCCTCAAGAAAAGGCATGTCCTCCTCGGGAAGAATGCGCGCCACCACGCCTTTGTTGCCGTGGCGGCCGGCCATCTTGTCGCCAAGCGAGAGTTTCCGCTTCACCGCGACATAAACCTTGACGAGTTCGAGGATGCCGGGCTTCAGATCGTCGCCGCGCTTGAGCCGCCCGATCTCGAGTTCGCAACGGGTATCGAGAAAGGCGATGCGCCGGTCATGTTCGAGGCAAATCGCCTTGATCCGGTCGCGAAGCTCCGTCGGGCAGTCCAAATCGCCGAACCGGCACTGGGCCTGCAACTCCATCATCCGTTCGTAGTCGGCCTGGCGAGGGATTTTGAGCACCTTGCCGGCAATCTTGTTGACGGGATCGCCCCCCAAAGCCTCCCGCAGGCGACGGAATTTTTGGTGGATCTCCTCCTGAATCTTCTCGTGAGTAATATTCTCCAAGCGCTTGATTGCGGCCTTGACCGCCGTTTCCTGCCCAAGCCTTGCGTCGGTACGCCTGGCGCGGGAGCCGAAGGATTCCTCGCCAAGCGCCGCCGCCGGTCCCTTCGACTCGACCGTCCCTCCCATTTCGCCCAACGCCTCGAGGGCGCGCGCCAGCCCCGCTTCGGGATCGGTGTCGGCGGATACGCCGCGACGGGAAAAGCGCTTGATGTTTATGACATATCCTTCCGTCCCCGGCGGGACTGTGAGCGAATCATTTTTCACGTCCTCGCCGGCCCGGCCGAAAATGGCCCGGAGCAATTTTTCTTCGGAGGAAAACTCCGACTTTACTTTTGGGGCAATCTTCCCGACCAGAATATCGCCCGGGACGACCTTGGTGCCGATGCGTATGAGGCCGGTTTCGTCAAGGTTACCGAGGGCTGCCTCGGAGACCCCGGGAATATCGCGGGTAATCTCCTCCGATCCGACCTTGGATTCGCGCACTTCGCAAATAAATTCTTCGATATGGACCGAAGTGAAGGCATCGTCGCGGATCAGTTTTTCGGAACAGAGAATCGCGTCTTCGAAGTTGCAGCCTTCGAAAGAAAGGAAAGCGACCATTATGTTCTTCCCGAGCGCCAATTCCCCGCCCTTGGTGGCGGCTCCCTCGGTCAGAGGGTCCCCTTTCTTCACCTTGTCCCCGGCGCGTACCAAGGGCGTCTGATTCAAAGTGGTGCCGTCGTTAAGGCCCTTGTTCTTGTGGAGACGGTAAACCCTCCGGCCGGAAGAAAGTTCCTTCGAGGTCACCTCAATGCGCAGCGAGTCGGCGTACAACACCTCGCCATCCTCGCTAGCCCTGGCGACCATTCCGGAATAGCGGACAACGTCGCGCTCCATGCCGGTGCCAATGAGGGGGATGTCCGGACGCACCAGGGGTACCGCCTGGCGCTGCATGTTTGAGCCCATCAGGGCGCGATTGGCATCGTCGTGTTCGAGAAAGGGAATAAGAGAGGCCGAGAGTCCCACCAATTGCTTCGGACTCACATCAATCAGGGTAAGCTGTTCCCGGTTGCATTGCATGAAGTCCTCATTGTGGCGGCAAATGGGACGCTCGGCAAGGATGTTCCCCTTGACATCCACCTTGATGTCGGCCTGGGCGATGTAATGATCGCTCTCCTCGTCCGCCCGCAGCCAAACCATTTCCTTGGTCACCATGCCGTTCCGCACCCGATAATAAGGGGTGATGAGGAATCCGAGATCGTTTACAGCCGCATAGTTGGCGAGGGAAACGATGAGGCCGATATTGGTGCCTTCCGGCGTCTCCACTGGACAAATCCGCCCGTAATGCGAGGTGTGGACGTCGCGTACCTCGAAGCCGGCCCGCTTACGGTTGAGGCCGCCCGGACCCAATGCCGACAGGCGCCGCTCATGCACCAGTTGCGACAACGGGTTCGACTGATCGACCACCTGGGAGAGTTCTCCCCGGGCGAAAAAGAAATCGATGGCGGAGGTCACGGTGGAAGTGTTCAGGAGTTGGTGCGGCTGAATCAAGTTCTGGAGGGCCATGCCGGGAATGGGGCCGTACTTTTCCTGATAACTCCTGTACAGGCCGCCGTCAACCCCATCCCCCTTTTTGATGTCCAAGGACAAGGCCAGGAAGGAACCTGTGCCGTGTTTGCGCGCCGCAGCCTGGCAATCTTCGTCCGAGAGAATATCCCCGGCAATCAGATCCGTCTCCTGGGGATCGACGATGAGCCATAATTTAGCGGGCAATTCCGCAAACACGGCCCGGGATCCTTCCTTGGCGAGCGAATACGCCTCGATCTCGCTGACAATCTTTCCCACAAGAATGAGAAACTGGGGATCCGGTTTCACCGCCACCAGGAGTTTCATCGGCCGCTTCTTTGCTTCGAGTGCTTCAGAACCCCATTTTTTTATCGCCGCCTTGTAATCCGTATCGGAAAGGACCGCGTCCCGTTCCATGTCGGAATCGCCTGGATTGGTGACGGAGTAACCGAAAACGTCGCCGAGGGTGGCTTGCTCATTCCCGGCCGCCCTGATGACCATCTGCTCACGGGCGCTGCGCTGAAGCTTGACCATGGCGGAGCGGAGCTCGGACATCACCAAATCCTTAATGGTACGGATGCGGCGATTCTCCAGATGGTCGATGTCATCGATAACGCCCTTGTCGTCCCTCAACTTCAAGATATAGTCGCATATATGCAGGAAATCCTGGCTGGACATGGTGGTGCGCTTGTCGTTTTCAATGCCGAATTTTCGATTGATGCGGAAGCGGCCGATCTCGCCGAAATTGTACCGCTTGCTATCAAAAAAGCGTTCGAAGAACAACTCCTGCGCCTTGTCCCGGGAGGCGGGGGTGCCGGGCCGAAGCCGTTTATAGATGTCCAGGAGCGCCCAAATATACTGCATGCGGTCAATAGCGCCGGCGTAGGCGGCCCGCCAAGCGATGCGTCCAATTATCTCGTCTTCGAATTTCCTGGCGTCTCCATCAACCGACAGCGACTCCCGCCTGGCCAGATCCGCCCGGAGCCCAGCAGCCACATAGGTCTCGATTTCATCCAGCGTTTGCCGATCGCGCTCAATGGATTCGATGAAAAGCGAGCCGATGTTCCTGGGTTTAGAGTCCCGGCTGTCGCGAACGGAAACCAGCGCTTCGCGCACAGCCCTGGCGACCGGAGCTGGATCGGCCTGGGCTGGATCACCGGCAAGAAACGTCTTGAGCCGTTTGACGGCTTCCGAATTCCGGATAACGTCACGGATGGCGGAGAGTCCCCACTCTTCAATGCGATCCCGCTCCTCATCCAGGGTATGTAGAATCAGGGGATCCTCGATCCCTCTGAAAACGCCGTCGGCGTCGAACCTGCCGATCACCGTGAGTTTGCCGGTACCCGCCTCCCGCAAGCGCGAAAGAACGGTGGACCTTTCCCCCCGGGCGGAATCGTCGTCAAGGCGGCGCTCCAGTACCTCCCTGGAAAGGCGCGTACAATCGCGGACGAGTATTTGACAATGGGTATAGTCCACCACCCGATCAAAGCAAATCGGGAGTGGCTTGTTCTCGCGTTCCAAACGATCCAGTGCCTCCAACGCTTCGTCATCCAGCGGATAGGCCGAGAGTTCGGGATGGAAGGCGCGCAGAATCTCGCTGTCGGAGTCGAGGGTCGGCGCCCACTGTTCGATGCGCTTGCTCTCGCCGCCGGAAATGGACTTCCCCACGTCATACACAATCGGGAGGTTCGTTTCCGGATCCACCTCCACCGCCAAGGCACGGAGAAGCGCGGTGGCCGCCATTTTACCGGAACGATCAATGCGGATGTTCAATTGATCTTTCGAGGTAACTTCAACCTGTATCCATGAACCGCGCTCGGGGATAATGCGGCAGGAATGCAGGCGTTTGCCGGAAGAATGAGTTTCAACCGAGAAATCGCAACCGGGACTTCGCTGGAGTTGGGTGACGATAACCCGTTCCGCACCGTTCACCACAAACTCCCCGCCCCCGAGCATGAGGGGAATTTCGCCGAGGAAAACCCATTCTTCGTTCGGAACCTTGCCGGTCAGGCGCACCTTGATCCGCAGGCCGCCGCCATAGGTGATTTTGAGCGCCCGGCATTCATCCGGACTGTGTCTGGGCTGGAGGATTTCGTATTCGATATATTCGAGCCTGACCGATCCATCGTAAGATTCGATGGGAAAGGCTTCGCGAAAAACCGCTTCCAGCCCGTCGTTCTCGCGCTCCGCCGGGGGGGTATCCATTTGCAGGAATTCGGCGTAAAAACGCCGCTGGGTATCCATGAGATCCGGCAAGCCCATAGATTGGAAGGCCTTGCCAAAATGACGAATTTCCTGGCTCATATGGGTCCTCGCGCTGTGTACGCCGGCTGCCGTTCGAAATCGCCGCGGCCTCCGGCCGAAGGGGAACGTTCCGGCCAACGCCTCCATCCCACTGCCCCGAAACCGCATAACGGCGTCCGCCAGCGGAATGTCCCGCCAACGGACGCCGCCATCCGAAAAGGGGCCCCAGGGTTATTTCAGCTCGACGTCGGCGCCGGCCTCAACGAGCTGGGCCTTGATTTTTTCGGCCGTGTCCTTGTCCAACTTCTCCTTGACCGGACTTGGAGCCTTTTCGACCAAATCCTTGGCCTCCTTGAGACCCAAGCCGGTAATTTCCCGCACCGCTTTGATAACCGATATCTTCCTGGTCGTATCCGGAACTCCTTTCAGGATCACGTCAAGAGCTACCGGACCGGCGTCAGCGGCTTCGACCGCACCGCTGCCGGCGGGAGCCGCAATCATCACCGCACCGCCGCCAGCCGGCTCAATCCCGTGGACTTCCTTCAGGTAATCCGACAGTTCCTTGGCTTCGAGAAGGGTGAGGGCAACGATTTTGTCGCCGATTTCCTTGATGCCAGCCTTCCACTCGCGATTTTCCGACATTTCCTCTTTCTCCTGATTCCTTAATCCGTTCCCGGCGCCGATAATGATCGACCGGCAGCCGGATTGAAAACAAAACGCCTTCAATCCCCGTCAGGCGGCGGCTTCGTCCCCGGCCTCGCTCCGCTTCTTGATTTGGCCCGCCACCCTGGCGCCTCCAGAAAGGACCTGGGCCGACAACTTTCCGCCCAAGTGGAGTATCTGGCCGGAAATGATGGACTTCAATTCCTGTTTGGTCGGGCTCTTCGATAATTCAACCACTTGGTTTGAGTCCAGAAGCGACTTCTCGACCAGAGCGCCGTGAAAGAGAAGTTCCTGCCTTTCCTTCTTGAAATCCACCAAAAAGCGGGCCACGGATACGGGATCTTCGCCCCAGACAAACGCGGTCTGTTCCCTGCAAATGTTTTTCACCCCGTCGTAACCCAGTTTGCGCATGGCGATGTCAGCCAAGCGGTTCCGGACAAAAAACATTTTGCCGCCGATTGCGGCGAGTCTGCCCCGGAGCTCGTCGATACCCTGAACGTTCAGTTTCGGATAGCCGACGGCAATGATAAACCCCGCATCTTTGAACAGCTTCACATATGTTTCAACCTGCAATGCATTCACTCGATTTGGCATGGCGCCACTCCCGTCATACCCCGCCCGCATCCCCGCCTTCTCGCACGGGCTGAGTTTTCCGTCCGCACCGAAATCACTCGGAGGAGGCCGTCTCGGCCTGCAATTGTATTCGCACGCCGGGACCCATGGTAGAAGACACGAAGACTCCGGTGATGTAATCTCCCTTCACCGCCTGCGGACGAATCGCCTTGATGTGATTCACCGCAGCCTGGATGTTGTCGGCCAGTTTTCCGGCATCAAAGGAAGCCTTGCCAACCACCATGTGGACATTGCCGTCCTTGTCGTTGCGAAACTCGATCTTTCCGGCCGAAAATTCCGCCACCGCCTCGGCCACCTTGTCAGTAACGGTTCCGGACTTTGGACTGGGCATGAGGCCCTTCGGACCAAGAACCTTACCCAGTTTTCCGACAAAACGCATCATTGCCGGATGGGCGACAGCCACGTCAAATTCCATCCAGCCTCCGGCAATCTTGTCCACCAAATCCTGTCCACCCACTTCGACGGCGCCGGCATCCATTGCCATTTTCGCGGCTTCGCCTTCGGCAAAAGCCACGACGCGCATAGATTTGCCGATGCCGTGGGGCAGGGACAGGCTTCCCCTGACCAGTTGGTCCGCCTGTTTCGAATCAATGTTCAGCTTCACCGCCAAATCGATGGTTTCATCAAACTTGGCGGTCGCCCTTTCCTTCACCAGGGTCGTGGCCTCAGTGATGGAACAAGCTTTGTTGCGGTCGTGGTTTTCACCCGCCTTGCGGAAACGCTTGCTGTGCCTTCCAGCCATTCCTCTTGCCCTCCCTTCCTCCCGCGCCCTGAATCAAAGGATTTCGATCCGGACTTCCGGCGGTCATTCGGCCAGCCCTAAAAAAGGGCCGTCACCTGCCGCCGTCGGGAAGCGGTTGCCAAAAGCAGCCGAATCAGCCGGCCACCTCAATGCCCATACTCCGAGCGGTGCCGGCAATGATCCGTTTGGCATGCTCGACGTCGCGCGCGTTCAGATCGGCCTTCTTCGTTTGGGCGATCTCGGCAAGATGCGCCTGGGTGACTTTGCCGACTTTCAGCTTGTTTGGAGCGCCCGATCCCGATTCCACCCCCGCCGCCTTCTTGAGAAGAATTGCGGCAGGAGGGCTCTTCACCACGAAATCGAAGGTTCGATCAGAATAAACAAAGATTTCCACCGGGACGATAAGCCCCTTCCGGTCTTGAGTGGCTGCATTGAATCGTTGCACAAACTCGCCTACCGGTACTTGCGCCTGACCCAGGGCTGGTCCCACCGGCGGTGCCGGAGTGGCAGCTCCGGCCATGCATTGAAGCTTGATTTTGTTGACAACTTCCTTGCCTTTTTTCGCCATATGCGACTCCCAAAACCGCTTTCACCACAGAAAACGGACCATCCGCCGCAGCGGCGGAGTGGGCCGCTTTCCCTTCCTCTTTTCCAGGCGAGAAGCGGCGCATGCCAACCGGATCCCCTACCAGGAATCCCTTTTGTCCTCCGAGAGGCGGAATATTCCGTACGTCCCACGGCGCGTCAGATGCGCTCCACCTGGTGATAGCCCAATTCTACGGGCGTCGAACGCCCGAAGATGAACACATTCACTTTCAATTGGCCGCGATCGGGATAGATTTCCTCGACCACGCCTTCATAACTGCCGAACGGCCCTTCCTTGATCCGCACCTGCTCGCCCATTTCGAACTCGACCTTGGGTTTCGGCTTTTCCCTTCCATCGTCAATAATCTTGAGGATGCGGTTTATCTCGTCGTCCGGAAGCGGCTGCGGTTTCCGGGGATCGGCGGAAACAAAACCGCTGACGCCGGCAGTCTCGGTAATGATGTACCAGGCGTCGTCGTTTTCCATGTCCATTTCAATAAACAAGTACCCGGGATAGGTCTTCTGTTCCACCACCCGCTTCTTGCCGTCCTTCCTGACCTCCTGCACGCTTTCATACGGAATGAGAAGCGTGCGGATGACGTCGCCCAAACCCTTGTTCCGGATTTTGTCCGCAATCAAGTTCTTGATGCGTTCCTCGCGCTCGGGCTGAACTTTCAGGGCGAACCAGGTGGCCATCGCCTCCTCCTATTCCGCGAACAGCAACGACTGGAACAAGCCCCGGGTGACGAGAAGCTGAAGAAGCAGATCCGTCACCCAAATGAATACGGTAAAAAGAATGGAGCAGACAATGACCACGTAGGTTGATCCCCACGCTTCGGTCTTGGGATCGAAAAGCGGCATGACGGCCGGCCACACCACCTTCCGCAGTTCGTCGTCCATGTCGACAAGATAGTCGGCCGCCTTGGCGGAGCGGAAGACGAGCCAGCCGGACACGGCAACGACGCCAAGCAGAAGGATCAGGGCGCCGATGAAAGCCGGATTGACATAGGCATCGAAACGGCTGGCCGGAGAAATCGGCCTGAGCCATCCAAACCACGACAGGCCGGCATATCCGGCAACCAGGAAGCCTACAATCAGCGCCCCCATCCGGGATGGCATCCCCTGCCCCGCTTTATACACGGAAACACCTCCTTGTTCGTCCTCCGGGACGGAATCTGAAAATGGCAGGGGCGGAGGGAGTCGAACCCCCAGCCGCTGGTTTTGGAAACCAGTGCTCTGCCAATTGAGCTACACCCCTTTGTCGCGGCGACGCGCATCCGCCGGAACGGCCCGGCCCCGACCCAGCCATGCCACAACCAGTGCCGCCGCGCCGGATTTGAAAAAATCGACAATCACGAAAGGAAAGAAACCTTTGGCAAAGGCGTCTTCCCAGGTCGCCGTCGTCCCACTGGCTCGCATCCAGGCATAAAGCCAAAGTGCGCCGGGCAGAAGTATCAGGACCGCATCCGAAATGTACAACACCAGCCACGTCGGGAACCAGCGGCAACGGGACGGCTCGCGGGCGAAAACGGACAACGCCAAGGACATCAGCACAAAACCCAGGAGGTATCCGCCGTTCGAGCCGGCGACCGCCGATCCCCCCCCCTTCAATCCGGCGAGCCAAGGAAGGCCAAGCCCAGCCAGCCCTACATACAAAATCGGGGCGAGGACACCCCAACCCCACCCCAGACACACGGCAATCGAGGCTACCGAAAATGTCTGCAGGGTCAACGGAACCGGCGTAAAAGGAAGCGGGAGTGAAATCTGGGCCGAAACGCCGATGACGGCGGCTGCCGCCAAAGCCAAGGCCAGCCGTCCGCCAATTCCCAAACTATTGCGCCAAGCGTAAAAGGAGGCGCGCTGCCTTGCCGCCCCTGCCGCCAGGATTCCCGCCATGTCCGGTATTGCGCTCATTTGTATGCGCCATCCTTCTCTCTTGTCGCCATATCAATGGACAAAACCGTCCCGCGGCCGGGTTTGTCCGGGCGGCGGGGCGCGTTTGCCGGCGAAATTACTCGACGACTTCCGTCACCACTCCAGAACCGACCGTCCGCCCGCCTTCGCGGATGGCGAAGCGCA
>JAITKH010000262.1 GCA_031278535.1 Planctomycetota bacterium
CGGAGAAGGGCCGGCGGCGGACGCCCGACGCGGATTCGCCATGGCGAATTCGTTGGAGACCGCCGGCCGGCATTCGGAGGCGTTGCTTGTCTACAGGCGCATCGGTTCCCTCTCGCCGCAATTCGCGGACGAGGCCGGCCTGGGGGCTGCGCGCTGCCTGTTGGCCATGGACAGGCCGGCGCCGGCGCTTGCCGCGCTGGAACCCCTCGGCGTCCCGGCCGCGAATTGCCTTGAGCGCGAAAAGCTCGCCCTCGCCGGCCAGGCGCTCCTTCTGCAAAGAAAATATAAAACGGCGGAATCCGCCCTTTCCCGCGCCTTGAACGGCGCCGGAGAGGAATGTTCCGGCCTGCCGTGGGAGGCGGCGGCATATGCGAACTTCGGCAAGGCATTGCTCGAGAACGACAAGACCGGGGAGGCGTCCAGGGCATATGGAACGGCCGCCCGCCTTTACGCGGTCGCCGGACGGATGGACAAGGCGGCAACCTGCCGCGACCTGCAGGCGACGATAGATGAATGGCTCGCGGAGCGGTACCGGCGTGGCTATTGACGAGGAAATTGAAGGTCTTATCGAAACGCTTGTGAGAAAAGGCGGCAGCGATCTGCACCTCGCCTGCGCCAATCCGCCCGTGTTCCGCATCCACGGCGAATTGCGCCGCGTGCCGGAGCATCCCGATGCGCTCACGGCGGAGCGGATCGCAACGATGATTGCCAGTCTCGTGGAGCCGGATCAGTTCGCCGCCCTCGAACGGGAAGGGGAACTGGACTGCGCCTTTCAATTCCGGGACGGAAACCGTCTCCGCATAAATTCGTACCGGCAACAGGGCGAGCTCGCCGCGGCTATCCGCCTTCTGCCGAACCGGTTCTTTTCCCTGGAGCAGTTGGGACTTTCCGTCAATCTGCTGCATGACATCTGCCGCCTCCACGCGGGGCTTGTACTGGTCACCGGAGCCACGAGCAGCGGCAAGTCGACCACCATCGCCAGCATCGTCAATGAAATAAACAAGGCGCGCGCCGTACACATCCACACCATAGAGGATCCCGTCGAATACCGGCATGAAAGCAACAAATCGTATGTCACCCAGCGGGAAGTCGGCCGCGACACGGCCTCGTTCGCCGAGGCCCTGCGCCGAAGCATGCGCCAGGATCCCGACGTCATTGTCGTCGGCGAAATGCGCGATCTTGAAACCATGTCGTCCGCGCTGACATTGTCGGAAACGGGGCATTTGACCTTTGCGACCCTGCACACGTCCGATGCGGCCCAGACGGTGAGCCGCATCATCAGCTCCTTTCCCGCCGCGCAGCAATCGCAGGTCAGGGTGCAGCTGGCTTCCACGCTCCAGGCGGTCATCAGCCAGAAGCTCGTCCCGTGGAAGGACGGCAAAGGCCGGTCGCTGGCGGCGGAAATTCTTGTGGCCACCCCCGCCGTGAAGGCGATGATTCGCGACGAGAAAACCCATCAAATAAAAACCGCCATGCAAACGGGCATCGACAAGGGAATGCGCACTCTCAACCAATCCCTGGTGCGTCTCGTCAGGGAAGGGCTCATTTCCATGGACACCGCTGTACAATACAGCGAAGAAAAGGAAAACATTAAAGAGGATATGGGATTAGTTCACGTGGAGCGCGACAGGAGCGATTTGTGAACGCGCACTGGCTGTATGTCCTGGCGGCATTCGGGGTCGGGGCCGCCATGGGCTCCTTTCTCAATATCGTTGTCCATAGGCTCCCCCGGGGGCTTGGCTTGTTTGCCTCGGCGCCCGCCTGTCCGCTGTGCGATCACGGCATCAGGGGTTTGGACAATGTCCCGCTGCTCTCCTATGTCGTGCGCAAAGGGAAATGCCGCGATTGCCGACAATGGATCCCATTCCGTTATCCATTGCTGGAACTGCTTACGGGACTGCTCTGGGCCATGGCATGGTCGCGGCTGGCGAACGGCCGTTTTGCGCCGGCCGCGTCAATTCCTCTTGCGGTGGTTTCCTTTTCCTTTCTTTCGGTTGTGCTAACCATCGCTTTCATTGATCTTGAGCATATGGTGATACCCGACGCACTTTCGCTGGGCGGTCTTGTCATGGCATTGGCGGTCGTTCCTCTTCTGTCGTACGCGGATGGCGCGAATACGCCCTGGCGGACGTTTTTTTCATCGGCCTTCGGCGCAATCGTCGGTTGCGGCACCAGCTTCGCCGTCTATTTTTCCGGTAATATCGTTTTCAAGGAGCGAATAAAAGCGGCGCAAGAGATTGACCCCGAGATCAATTCCGCCCTTGGACTTGGCGATGTCAAATTAATGGCGTTCTTCGGCGCATTCCTTGGTTGGCGGGGCGCTATCGCGATACTTATTCTGGCTTCCATGGCTGGGGCCGTCGTCGGATGCCTGCGGAAGTGGTTGACAGGAGACTCCGGGGGGATTCCCGGCGTAAAGGGAATTGCCGAACGCTGGAAAACGGGAAATTCCGTTGTCCCCTTTGGACCGTTCCTCTGCCTTGGCGCGCTGATATATTTTTTCTTCGGGATCTTCGGAAAACCATTTTTGGGATAAGGTCCGTTACGAAACGGCTCTGTACGCTTGAGTATGGGGGAGAGAACGGCCTGCCCTGAAGCGTATTCCCCGTTTCGACGCATGCTCCGGCGGAATGCCGGCCGGGTGCGGAGGAAGGGGGGGGCCGGCGCCCCGACGTCTCCCTGGACGCCTTGATTCTTTCATGGATGGATGCGGGGCTCCCATGTTGCCGGGACGTATTCTTTGAACGTACCCGTTCACGACTACGAAAAAGTCGGTTGAGTAGTGAAGGGGGAGTTGGAGGAATGAGCGGGAACGGATTTGAGGATGAAAGAGAAGGCACAGAGATGTCGTTTGGCGCAGGTGGAAAGAACGATCCACATTCTCTTTCCCGGCAGGCTCCGTCCTTCGGGTCGCGAATGCCCTGAGCGGCGGAGCGGTCGATCACGACCTGCCGGACGGCTTGTTCCGCCCGGTTGTCGGTCGGCTCGACCAAGGGATTGGAAAGGAGGTGGTATGAAAGACAAG
>JAITKH010000288.1 GCA_031278535.1 Planctomycetota bacterium
GCCGTTGGGATGGGGTCAGACGCGGTTCCAGAGTACTCATGTCTTCCTATTCTCAAAATATACCCCCTCCTTGTCAACCCCTTCCTCAACTCCAACCGAAAAATATTTCGCTACGGGTAGACCTCTGATGCCGGAGGGAATTCACTTCCCCGCAGGCAGAAACCGGATGAACCGGGGACATTCGCCGTAAAGTCTCAATCAAAGATTGAGACTTTACGGAACACTAGATTGCCGGCTGTTTGAAATTGAGATTTTCGCCCCAAGAGAGGGGGTGTTTTCATAATCCCAATCCGCGATGAGCATAGGTGAACATTACTTGTAGGCGTCGATAATGTCGCCGCCGATTTCGTCGCGGTACTCGTCGTAAATCGGGCGCACTTTTTCAATGAAGCTGGACTTGTCGGGAATGAAGTTGACCTCCATGCCCAGCCTCTTCAGTTCTTCAATGGCCGCAGCTTCGGATTCGGAGTCCAGCTTGGTCGCATATGCCCCGGCTTCAGCTCCGGCGTCAAGCACGATTTTCTGGAGATCGGCCGGCAGATTGGTGAAGAACGCATTGTCCATGGCAATGATGTTCGGCGTACAGAAGTGTTCGGTGACGGAAAGATATTTTGTGACTTCGTATTCCTTCTGGGTAATGATAAGGGAAATGGAGTTTTCCGCGCCGTCCACCACTTTGGTTTGGAGCGCCATGTAGCGCTCGGCTGCCGACAGCGGCACCGGCACGGCGCCAAGCAGTTGGAATGTCTTGGACATGATCGGGCTTTCCATGATCCGAATCTTCATGCCTTCAAAATCGGCGGCGGTGCGGATCGGGCGCTTGGAATTGTACACGCTTCGGGGACTCCTGACCATCCAGCCAACTATCCTGATTCCAGTGTCATCGAGCAGCGAGGCGGCCAGCTTGTCGCCGACCCCGGAATGCAGCACCTTGAGGAAGTGTTCGACATTCCGGGAAATATAGGGCAGATCGAAAATCATGAATCCCGAATCGAAAGCGGTAAGGACTGCGGTGTTGACCTCGGCCGCCTGGATGCTGCCCATCCGCATTCCCTCCACGTAGTCACGATGGGCGCCAAGCTGGGCGCTGTGAAACACCTGCACGTCGATGACGTCCTTGGATCGCTCTTCCACCAGTTTTTCGAAGTGGAAAAAAGCCTTGACGCAGTTGTCCTCGGGATTGGACGGGGTGGCCATCTTGATGACGTAGGATTGACCAGCCAAAGCTCCGGGAAGGGATAAAACCGCGGATGTCGCCACAATCAGGAACAAGCTTGCAATCCCATGTTTTCTCATGCCAGTCTCCTTTTCAAAAAAAACGAATGCCATGCCGGCGCCACGATAACGCCTTGGCACGAACGCCGTGTTGCCTGGTAACCGCAAAGCCTGAATCCTTGATTGAGGCTTTGCGGAACATTACACCGGTTTCCGGAACCGGAAATCATACATTCCGCCTTCTCCTCCGCAGCCAGGAGAACAATCCCGTTTGGCTCAGGATCATCATGATGCATGCCGCGAGAAAAATCGCGCAGATCGGACTGCCGAACATGGGCAGGAACGAACCGTCCGAAAGCCTGAGCGCCCGGCGCAGATTGGAATCGGTCATGGGGCCGAGAACCACGCCCAGAATGAACGGGGCGGCAGGAACGTTCATGTACGCCATCCCCAGCCCGATCAAGCCGAATATGCACATCACTTTGACGTCGAACAGGTTGTAGTTTATGAGATAGGAGCCGATGATGCAGAGCAGGAAAATGATCGGCATCAGTATCATCTTGTCCACCGTCAGCACCCGGACCGTGAGCCGCGCCATGCCGAGGGCGAGAAGCCACATCGCGACGGAAGCGAACATCAGGTAAATTGCCACGTTGTACACGAATTCGGGCGACTCGGACATCAGGAGCGGACCGGGCCGGTAGTTGTGCGTGAAGAAAGCCGCCAGGAGCACCGCCGCCGGAGCGGAGCCGGGCACCGCCAGGCTGAGGACCGGGACGATCGCCCCGCCTATGCAGGCATTGTTGCCGGTTTCGGCAGCCACGACTCCCTTGGGATTGCCGGTTCCGAAGGTCTCCGGGTTCCCGCTCGATGCCTTCATCGCCCAATAGGAAAGCCAGCCGCCCACGTCCTCGCCGACGCCGGGTATGATGCCGATGCCCACGCCGATGAAAGCGGAGCGGACGACGCCGATCACGTTCTCCCCGATTATCCGGAAACCTTCGCGGATGTTGAAGCTGGTCAGCTTGAGGACGTTTTCGCCGGTCTTTCTTTTGAAAGCCATGACGATTTCCGGAAATCCGAACAGCCCGATCATGACGGGGATTAGCTGGATGCCGGACATGACGTTCACGTTGCCGTAACTAAAACGGGGGAAGGTGTCCACAGTGTCCAGGCCTATCTGCGCCACCAGGAGGCCGGCTGCGCCGCTGATCCAGCCCTTGAGCGCATTTCCCCGCGCCGTCAGGGTGCCGCAGATAAGAATGCCGAAGACGGATAGCAGAAAGAATTCCCAGCTCTTGAATTCGAGCGCGAAACTGGTGAGGATCGGGGTCAAGGTAAGGACAAAGGCGACACTGAGCATGGTCCCGAGACAACTTACCGAGGTGGCGATAAAAATTGCCAGCCCGCCCTTGCCTTCGTTTGCCAGGGGGAAGCCGTCCATGGCGGTGGCGGCGGAGGCCGGGGTACCGGGAATATTAAGAAGTATGGCCGACTGGCATCCGCCGGAAATGGCGCCGACATAGACGCCCAGAAGAGCGATGATGGCTGTCTGGTGATCGCCCACATTGTAGGTGAGTCCGGTCAGGAGGGCTATGGCCATGGTGGCGCTCAGTCCCGGGAGAACCCCCATCACCAAGCCGGCGGCCACGGAGAGTACCAGAAGGAGGAAATTGAGTGGGGAAAGAACGTTCAGGCAGGCGTCCAGCATGTAGTGAAAAGCCATGGCGCAAAACATCCCTTCACGGCAATGTGGTCTTGAACAGCTTCTCGAACAGCACAAGTATCGCGGCGACCGTCACGACGCTGATTGCCGCCAGCCTGACGATGTCCAGGGCGGACGGAAAACCCGTTTCCGAAGCGGCGGGCCGAAGAAACAGGAAGGTCAGGAAAAGGTACAGGGAGCCGGCAAGCCAGAAAGGAATCTCCCCCAGCACCAGGAAGCACAAGCCGAACATGAGGGCGATGCCCGCCAGTCTGATCCGGAAATCATGGTCGGCGAAGGCGGAAACGACGCCCCTGCCGATATTCCTGGCGTGATCGGCGAGCATTCCGGGTGCATTTTCCGATCCCGCGACGCTGGATACCAGCAACAGGAAGGAAAAAAACAGGAGAAATATTCCTAGAATCAGGGGGAGCATTCCGGGACTGATGCCAAAAGTATCGACGCGATACGGCGGCCCGGCCGCCTGACGAATCATTAACGCGCTTTCGATTGTCGCATAGGCGCCGATAATCAGGAGGACAATCCCGAAGACACAATCCTTTTGTTTCGGATTCATTTCGTCACCCATCGGGAAACAACAAATCCACACCACCTTCCGCCCGGTGACGATTCCCGGGGGAAGGCGGTGTTTTGGGCTGCCCAATCCAGAAGGCAAGGTATTCGGACTACTCTCATTCCGATCCTGTTTCCCGTACCCGTTATGGCCGCTTGAAGCCGTATTGGGCGGGATCGATGGTCACGGCTTTGGCGTCATAAAGAATGTAGGCGGCGCGGCCGGCGAAAGTTTCGAGGAATTTCTGCGATTCCGCCCGGCCCATGGGCATGACGGCGAAACTGCGGACCGCGGCGAAGTCGAGGAAATCCTTTTCCCTGGCGGCGCTGGAGAAAGCGGCGTCAAGTTTCGACAGGATATCTTCCGGGAGCCCCTTGGGAACGAGGATGCCGGTGACCTCGCCCATGGGGATGAATTTTTTCGCGTCCGGATAGGATTTGAGGATAGTGGGGATAACCTTGCCGGGAGCGATCTCGATGTCGCTTTCGGAAAGGACGGCCAATGCCTTCACTTTTCCGGCGATGACCAGATCCTTGTATTCCGCCAGGAGCTGCGGGCAGAAGTCCACTTCGCCGGCAAGGGTGGCGGTGACGGCTGGTCCGCCGCCCTGATAGGTGATGTGTTTGTAGTCGGCTCCAGCGATCGCCTTGATGACTTCGGCCCCGAAATGCCCGCCCGATCCCGCGCCGGCGGTACCGGCGGTGATTTGGCCCGGATTCGCCTTGATGGCGTTGATCAGATCGGTGATGGTGTTGTAGGGCGAATCGGCCGGGACGATGATGCCGTTCGGAGCGTAGGTGGCGATCCAGATGTCCCATTCGCGGAAGGTCTTCTCGGTATAGCCGTTCAGCGGCATGGTGGCGAAGGCAAGCATCCCGTTGGCAAGCAGGGTATAGCCGTCAAGGCGGGCGTTCTGGACATTCAGGGAACCGGCCGATCCGCCGGCGCCGGGCGTATTGATGACGTTGATATTGACCCCGAGAACTTTCGCCATCCCGTTGGCAATGCTCCTGGCGGTCAGATCGGTGGTGCCGCCCGCGCCGTAGGGAACCGTCAGGTTGATGGTGCGGCTCGGCCAATCCCCCGCCGGGAGAATCCCGGAAGCCAACAGGGCCGCCAATGTAACCGCCATGATGCGTTTCATTACTTCGTCTCCTTATGCAAAAGGAAAAAATGCGGATTCCGAATGGAAAAGGGGCAATAGTCCCATCAATAGAATTCAATTGCAGTGTAATTTTTTTTCTCATTTCGTCAAGAATTTTGCCGGAATATTTTCCCGGAATGGACGACAATAGTCTTGATTTTCAACTTTATTCGGAATAGAATGTGTTTTTCCGGGAAAAAGTGAAATCCATTCTTCAATGGACGGATTTCAGCGGCCGGAGAATCAATTTTCATCGGAAAAATCCGCATGGTTTGCGGATGGCGGTTTGAGACGGAAGGAGGAGATACGATGGCGGCATTCCCTGCGCTGGCGGGCGGCGTTCCGGCGCTTCTCCTGCTCCTGGCGGTCCATTCCGCCACCCGTTCGGAGGATTATCGCCCGCCCCTGTCGCGGAATAGGGCGGCGGCGGCGCTCACCGCCCTTTTCCACCACGGCGTCCCGTCCGAGGATGCGAGCCGCGGTCTCGTCCCTTCCGTACCAGGTCCGGGAAAAAGGATCGGCCCAATCGCCTCCAGGCGGGTGCTGGTCGCACCGGAAAGGGCGAAGATGGTGGATTTCGCCAATTCGCTGGTGTACGAGGGCGGATATTTTCCTGCGGAAATCTACCGGATGCTTGGCTATAACGACGTTGCCGCCGCTCGTGTCGCGCGGTTGGCCAGGCAACTGGACAGTGCGGCCGGGAACAACGCGCCGGCTCCCTGGGAAGCGGCCGGCAGGGTGGGACGCTCGGGATTGGGCGGAGTGTCGGACAATTGGTCCATGGCCCCGGAAGGATCCGGATTGTCCTCTCCCGGAACCCTCGCCTACCTTCCCATCCTGGCCATATCCTACGCCGCTTATCCCGTCGACGGGCGCGAAGCCGCTTCCCAATTGGCGATATTGAAGGACGACGACTTGCGGGCCGCTCCGGTTGCGCGGGCCGCCTTTTCCCTGTTGCATGCCGCCCTGACCGCCGGCCGCCACGATAAGAACGCCTGGGTGATGGCGGCTTCGACCGACAGCGGCGACGCCGACACCGGGCTTGATGTCCGGGCGGCCCGGGTCAAGGATTGGCGGTA
Organism: Planctomycetota bacterium; assembly: GCA_031278535.1. GTDB lineage: Bacteria > Planctomycetota > SZUA-567 > SZUA-567 > SZUA-567 > JAJBSZ01. The sequence goes on from JAITKH010000288.1 coordinate 5,718, forward strand.
TCTCCGGGGCGAAGAATGCGCCATGGGGCGTTTGGAACGAACCGTATACCTCTGGTACCGGGGCGGCGATTACGGGGAGATCATGTCCTCCGGGAGGGAGAAGCTCCAGTCCAGAGAAAGCCTGGCCTACCTCGCTTCCCTTGCCGCCGTCACCTATGGCATGGAAAGCCTTCCCCGCCGCATCATCGCCGCCGGCTCGGGAGATCGCCAACTGCTTGATCTCATTAACGATCTGTATGATCTGGCTGTGAGCGAAGCGGTTCTGAGAGTGGCGCCGGAAGCGGCGCAATGACCTCCGGGGACGGCGAATCGCATCCGGCCGGAACTTTCTCCGTCCTCCTCCGCCAGGTTGCCGTTCCCGCTGCAGAGGGCGAGCGGCATCTGCGGGAAAAGGCGGCGAAGCGCCTTGGCTGCGCCGCCGCCGATGTTGTTTCGCTCCGCGTCGTTCGGCGTTCGCTTGACGCCAGAAGGCGCCGCACTTGCGACATGCTTGTCTACCACCTCCTTGTCGAACTCCCGATCCGGCTCAGAAAAACCATTCGTCCGCAGGCCGATTGGGACATCCGGCCCGAAGGGCGGGTCCGGACGATTCCGGAGCCGCCGCCGAGGCGCGGACTTTCCCGTCCGCTGGTAGCTGGGGCGGGGCCGGCCGGGCTGTTTGCCGCCCTGCGCCTGGCCCGTGCCGGCTGGCAGCCCATCCTGATTGAACGGGGCGACGATCTAGCGATGCGGCGCCAACGGGTCGCCGCCTTCTGGCGGGAAGGCACTCTCGATCCGGAGTCAAACGTCTTTTTCGGATTGGGAGGCGCCGGACTTTTCTCTGACGGCAAGCTGAATACCCGGCACAAGGATCGCAGGGGCATGGCCGCCATTCTCGGCATTCTGGCCGGAGCGGGCGCTCCCGAAGACATTCTGGTGAATGCCGGGCCGCATGTCGGCAGCGATCTTCTGGGCGGCGTGGTGGAAAGAATTGCCGGGGAAATCGTATCCTTGGGCGGGGAAATCCGATACCGCACCAAGTTGGAACGACTGAACAGCGCCGAGGGGCGCCTCCGATCCGTTGTTTTGTCCGATCGGCGGGGAAGCCGCGAGTTCGGAACGGCGGGTTGCGTTCTTGCGACCGGCCACAGCGCCAGGGACGTTTTCGACATGCTGCTTCGCGATGGCGCCAAGCTGGATGCCAAGCCGTTCGCAATGGGGCTCAGAGTCGAACTTCCCCAGACGGCGATAACCCTTTCCCAGCGCCGACGGACGGGCATCGGCCCGGATGCGGCCGCCTCATTCCGACTATCCCTGGCTCCGTCCGGGGAAAGGGCGGCATGTTACAGTTTCTGTATGTGCCCGGGCGGCCGCGTTATCCCTTGCGCATCCGAACCTGAGCGGCTGTGCGTTAACGGCATGAGCGATCGCGCCCGTTCAGGAGAGTGGGGCAATGCCGCCTTTCTTTCGCCCGTGACGCCGGCCGATTTTGCGCCTTTCGCCGTCGGCGTGCCCCCTCCTCTTGCCGGAGTGGCTTTCCAGAGAGCCTGGGAAAGGCGGGTTTGGGAATGCGGAAAAGCGGGTGGGGCATATGCCGTACCCGGGTGCCGCCTGGCGGATTTTGTCCATCGCCGCTGTCCATCCCTGCCCGAATTCCGGGGAGTGGATCGGGCCGTCGCCGCCGATCTGCGTCTGGTCCTTCCGAAAAGGATTGCCGAAACCCTGGCTGGGGCGATTCCAATTCTGCTTTCACGCCTTCGGAAGGTCAACCTAGACGATGTCGTCGTTTATGGCGCCGAAACCAGGAGTTCCAGCCCGGTACGCGTATTCAGGAACGACTCGGGAGAGTCGGAAGGGCTTTCTGGATTGTTTCCGGCGGGGGAAGGATCCGGTCATGCCGGCGGCATCATGACTTCAGCTCTTGACGGCTGGCTGGCGGCCGGCAAACTGATGGCCGCCGTCACTCTTCGTAAATCTTGACCCGCAGGTATTGCCTGCCCCAGCGTTTGGCTTCGTGGTGGTAGGTCATCCGGATATCGATATGAAGTATGCCGTTTCGCCGCCAATGCCGCCGCATGGCTCCGCCGGTGTCGTCCATCACCGATAGGCCGTAACCGGGCACAAAGATGCGGGTCCCGTAATCGAGATAGGCCGGATCGGCAGCCAGGCCAGGCAGCCAGGCGTTCTTGCCGATGCTGGTGACGCCAGGGGAGGACAGGCCGCAGCACCTGGCGCAGGGACAATAGGCCGTGACCATGGCCACTTCCTCGCGGTGCCAACCGTCGGCGTCCCATTTTACGCGCTTGCGGTTGGCCGGTTTGCCGCGGTTGGCCGACTCCGCCTGCTGGGCGAGTCTGCGCTCCCGGACCGGATCGGCGTTTTCAGGCACGAACAGCCTGACGGGATTCAGGGTCGGAGGGATAAAAGAACGAAACGTCGCGGACGGAATTGAGGCCGGGATCGGTTCTGTTTCAGCGCTGTTGTCGAGGATTGCCGAGGCCAATCGGGGCGGCGCGGCTTTAGCGCCGTAGTCGGTAGTCGCCGTCAGCAGCATGAAACAGAACGCCGCAGTGGCGGAAAGAAAAAATATCCACAGGCGCCAATACATCGAAACCTCCCCTTGCCGCCGGCTCGGCGAAAAAGACGGACAGGAACCAGGCTTGCCGGCGAAGACAATTTCCGACACTCTATGGGAAACAATTTTAACCGGGCATCGGATGTTTCAAGGTTTTTTTCGTTCTGTTTTCAGTTAAAATTGAAGGCGGCAGGCGCGGCCCACTTAACCTCGATAGAATGAAAGGAATTGCCATGGACGACGACGGAGCGGCGGAAGCGCGGGAAGAGGTGGCTTCCTTCATGCGGCGGCTGTACCGGACTGGGTTGACATCCTGTTCCGGCGGCAACATCAGCCGCCGCCTTCCCGATGGCCTGGTCCTGATAACGCCGTCGGCCCTGGACAAGGGGGAACTTGCGGGGAGGCAGGTGGTCGCGATGACATTGTCCGGAGAGAATCTTTCCCGTCCTCTTCGGCCCACAATGGAGGCGGAAATGCATCTTGCTATTTACCGTTCCCGCCCTGACGTCATGGCGGTGATGCATGCCCATCCGGCCTTTGCCACCGCCTTTGCCTGCGCGGGGGCGGAAATCCGGGCGGATTTGACACCCGAAACGGCGATGACGCTGGGCGTTCTCGCCTGGGCCCCGAATCATCCAGCCGGTTCCCGCGAATTGGCGGAAGGCGTGGCGGGGGCACTCGCCGGGGCCGATGTGGCCATCATGCGCGGGCATGGCGTGATCGCGGTGGGACCGAGCCTGCTCAAAGCTTTTGATCGAATCGAGGTGGCGGAGTTGGCGGCAAAGATGACCTGGATCCTTCGGACTCTCGGGGCGGCTGCCGAGATCGTCTAGCGTTCCGTAACGTCTCAATCGTTGCTTGAGACTTTACGGGGAGAGCCCCCGGTTCATCCGGTTTCTGCCTACGGGGAAGTGAATTCCCCTCCGGCATCAGAGGTCAATCTCGGAACAGACGGACTTCAGAATTTGTAAGAATTTAGAGCCTGTTGACAATTCATATTGACTGTAAGGCGATACATTATAAATTGTTATCCGGTGCATTTAACATCTTCCGGAGGGCGATTATGAGTCGCCGACAATACGATACC
>JAITKH010000337.1 GCA_031278535.1 Planctomycetota bacterium
GCCGGGTTTGTCTCCACAACAGTCGAAATACTCTCTGGTGATGGGGCGACTGGCATTTCAGGTGAAACCGGGAAAGTATCGGGCAAGTCCGGAACAGTCAAGTCTCCAGCATCCGGAGGGAGAAGCGGCGCTCCTGTCCCCGTAATTGGGGGGATGGTCGTCTCTGGGATTTCCAGCCCGGCCGGCAGGGACGCCTCGCCCCGTTTATGGAAATACATGTTTATTGCGATGGTCAGCATTATGAAAAAGACAAAGAGCCAAGCGGTCATGCGGCGAAGGGGATTTTTCGTACCCATGACGCCGTCCATCCCGGCCGACATTCCGGTTAGGCCACCACCCTTTCCTTCCTGAAGAAGAATCAAGCCGATCATGAAAAAAGCCACGAGAAAGAAAACGATTATGAAAAACACTCCCACAAAACCACCTCCCAACCAGCCGCCGTCATAAATGAAGGCGACGCCAAGCCAAAATCCGTGCCAGCGAACCAATCACCGGCACCTCCCGTTCCAGATTGCCAATGCCGATAATGAACAGGAGTATTATTCTACTTGCGACCGCCCGGCGGGCAAGGAAAATTATCCTTCTTCGTTTTCGGCTGGCGCCTCTCTTCTGCCGCCGTTCTCCAGATCCCTCACCCTCGCCTCAAGATTCCGCACCGTTTCCCGCAGCCGGCCGAGCGCCTTCAAATTCTGCGCTTCCCGCAGATGCTCCCGCATGGGTTTAGCCGGAGAGTCTATCCAAATCAACCGGTCTTTTCCCACTCCCGCCTCCCGGCCGGGAATGGATTTGGAAACCGCCGACTGGCCGACTATGGTAAGACCGTCGCCAATGCGGATATGACCTACCGCCGCCGCTTGGCCACCCATTTGTACGCCAGCGCCGACGCTGGCCGAACCGGCGATGCCGACCTGGGCGGCGAAGGCGCAGCAGGGGCCGAGTCTGACATTATGAGCTATTTGCACTAGGTTGTCGAGCTTGGTTCCCCGGCCGATGCGGGTTTCCCCGAAGCGGGCCCGGTCCACGCAAACGTTTGCGCCTATTTCCACGTCATCCTCGATCACAACCGTGCCGACTTGTGGGATCTTGAAATACCCCTGTCCGGTCCAGGCATATCCGAAGCCGTCAGAGCCGATTACCGTTCCGGCGTGTACAATGCAACGGCTGCCGATGGTCACGCCGTGGTAGATTTTGACGCCGGGATACAGCAGGCACTCTTCGCCGACATGCGTCCCGGTTCCCACATACGCCTGAGGAAAAACGATTGTCCGGTCGCCCACGACCGCCCCGTCCTCAATCACCGTTCCGGCTCCTATCGAAACGTCCCGGCCAAGACGGGCCGAAGGCGCGACCAAGGCGGACGAATGGACGCCGGGCGGCGGGAGAGGCGGCGGCGGAGAAATCAGGACAGCGGCCCGGGCAAAGGCCAAATCCGGATTGTCGGCCTGGAGCAGGGCGCAAGGGGCGTCGCCGACGTCTCGCCCGACCACCGCCGCCTCCGCGCCGGTGGCGGCGAGGAGTTTCGCATATGCAGGATTGGCGAGGAAAGAAAGATCGCCCGGTCCCGCTTCCTCCAAGCCGGCAAGACGGGCCACTTTTCTGTCAGGATTGCCTTTTGTCAAGGTCAGTCCGAGACGTTCGGCCAGCAATCCCAAGGATATTTTAGCCATTGTCGCCACTCTCGATCAGAACGGCCGCCAGACGGAAGGGAAAACGCAAAACCCGGTTACAACGGATTTTTCTGGGGATCTTGCTGGTATCTCGTGTACCGCTGGTTCAATAATTCCGTAATCGCCTGGGTAAGGTTGGCGCGATCATGGACATATTGGATCCGGCGCATCAGGATTTCCTGCTGGATGGCCATCGGATCCTGGGCTTTGACCGCATCTTCGGAAAGTGTTGCGTCGGGCGCCGCGATGATGATATCGTATTGATAATAATCTGCGAGAATCTGACAAGATCGTTGGAATGCATTGTAGACGTTAATCCAGAAATTGGCCTCTTCCGTGCGTACGCGCTTTCCGAAATCCTCTTGCATGGACTGTATCTCGACTTTGGCGGCCTCCAATTCCATCATGCGCTTGCGCCATTGGGTGCTGCCGGGTGGTTTCAGGGGATCGGTTTGAAGGGAACGTTCCATGTCCTCCACCCGCCGCATCTCTGTCTCAATTCGCTCCTGTTCGGGGGCGAAGGCGGTTTTTATCCGCTCTTCCATGTCCTTGGCGTAATTATAATTCCGAAAAACCTGTTGGATAAAGACGATTCATATGCGCCTGGTCTCAGGCGCCTGGGGCGCATCGCCGGCAGACAGACGAAACAAAAAAAACATCGCCAAGGCCGAAAGCGCCAAGGCGTGCCGCAAGGCAAAAATTTTCATTCTGTACTCTCCTCGAAACAATATTGCCACATTTGTATAACATGGTATGGGATGGTGAAGGGTAAAGCAAGGAAAATCCGAACGGGAAAGGCCAATCGAACCGTAAACAGGCGTCACCTTCGCCAATCCCCGCCGCCGCCGTTGTCTGCTGCGGACGTCCTCGGAAAAAATCGGCCAGCGCCGAATTTCGCTCAGTCGCCGAGCTTCCTGAACTGACTCTCCGTTTCCGCGAACAGATCGACGAGAATCGGATCAAAATGCGTTCCTCGTCCGTCCAGGATGATTTTCATCGAGTCGTCGTGGCTCATCGGCTCCTTGTATGGGCGATAGGAGGAAAGGGCGTCGTAGACGTCGGCAATTGCCATGAGGCGTCCCTGGAGCGGCGTTTCCTCCCCGCGCAATCCTTTGGGGTATCCGGTGCCGTCCCATTTTTCGTGATGGGTGGCGGCGAAAATCTTGGCATGCGTCAGAAAAGGGCTTTCGGCGATGTTTTTCTCGACTTTCGAAATGATGTCGACTCCGTAAGTCGTATGCTTCTTCATCTCCTCGAATTCCTCCGGCGTCAATCGTCCGGGCTTGAGCAGAATGCTGTCGCGAATGGCGATTTTCCCCACGTCGTGCAACTGGGAAGCGCGCAGAATTTGATCCATGTCCCAGTCGGCTATGATATCCTGGTACAGGCCGAGATCCCGCAGGGCTTCGATGAGTATCCGCAATCCGCCCTGCGTACGCTCGATGTGTCCACCGGTGAAATGGTCCCGGCTTTCCACGAGATCGGCCATGGTGCTCATGAGTGCCCGCTGCAGCATCAGCATGTCCTTGGCTTTCTGTTCCACCGCTTTCTGCAGATCGCTGTTGATGGTCTGGAGTTCCAGTTGTGAGGCAACGAGTTTCTGCGTCTGTGTCTTCAATTGCTTTTTCTGATTCTCCACCATCAGGTGCGCCTCGACGTGTTTCCTGAGGAGAGGCGGAAGAAACGGCTTGATAATGTAATCCACAGCGCCGAGTTCCAGCCCCTTGATTTCATTATCGACATCGTCCAGCCGGGTGAGAAAGACGACAGGAATCTCCCTGGTCTCCGGTTTCGTCTTCAGGATTTGTATGGC
>JAITKH010000389.1 GCA_031278535.1 Planctomycetota bacterium
GCCGTATTAGTGGGGGGTGATCATGCCGGTATTTCATTCTTTTTCGTATCGCGTATACTATGGCGACACTGATCGCATGGATCGGGTGTATTACGCAAATTATTTTGGGATTTGCGAACGAGCCAGAGGCGAGCTTATGCGGGATGCCGGGTTCCCCTACCGCGAAATAGAAAATCGAGGCTGGTTTTTTCCGGTGCGGAAATGCCACGCCCGGTACTACGGCTATGCCGTATACGACGATCTGCTGATTTGCCAGACCCGGGTGTCAAGTCTGAAACACGCAACGCTCGCCTTTGCCACGGATATCTTTCGCCGGGGTGGCGATAAGCCGCTGGTGTCGGTAGTGGTTGAGTTGGCCTGTGTCCGTGCCGACGGCAAACCCGACGTCATTCCCCCCGATCTGAAGGCCGCCATGGTTCGCTACGCGGAGGAATGAGAGTGCGCCGACGAGGTACGCCCGCTGTTTCCGCCGCTTTCGTCCTGGGACTTGCCGCCGCCATGTCTGCGGACGCTCCTCTTTTTACGCTTGAGGATGCCGATGCCCGGCTGGGAGTGGCCATGCGCATGATCGACGGCGGTATTTTCGACCGTTCCGCCGAAATCGCCGAAGCGATCCTCAACGCGCCGGAGGCTCTGGATTCCAACAGCCCTGATCGCAGGAAATGGCTGCTCCGGCGGGAGGCGGCCCGATTTATCCTTGATCGTTCGCGCCTCGGTCTTGCCGTTTCCCGCGAGGAGATTTTGGCCGTCGCCGCCGACCTTGAATATTTGGCCGACAACCGGTATCGCCTCCCCAATCCGGGCTATGGCGTCCAGGCCGCCTATTGGGCCGCCCGTGCGCAAGAACAGGCGGGCGAATACCGCCAGGCGGTACGATTGTATTCGCGGGTTGGAGGCGGCTCGCTGCCGGCCGGAATCGAAGGGGACGCGGCCTGGCGCACTTCCCGTTGTCTCCGTTTTCTGGCGGAAGAAATACCCTATCCCGGGAACCTTTCCGATCGCCGGTTGCGCGACCGATTGCTGAATCGGGCGATCGATGAGTTGGATCGCGCCCGCCTGATCTTTCCCGTGGGGGGTCGTCGGAGGGAGACTGAACTGGAGTTGGTGGCGCTGCGCTTGGCCAGGCGGGAACCGCAGTTTGTCCGGGATGCCGCCGCGGAAGCCGACGTTTTCATCGCCGGCGACGCTTCGCGGGATTCCATCCGCGCCAGGGCCGTTCTCCTTCGGGGACGGGCGGCTTCGCTTCTGGGCGACATCGAAGGGGCGGCCGGCTGGTTCCAGCGGGTGCTGGAGGAGGAAAATCCGAACGAAGCGGATCGGCGGGAGGCGGCCGTCGCCTTGGCGGTTTCCCTGGTCGAACTGGCCGAAACCGAGAGCGGGACATCCCTGCTGGTGCGCGCAGCGGCGGCGCTGGATCAGATATTGGCCGGGCCGAATCCAGCCGTCGATCTGGACGATGCCCGTGTCGTCAAGGCCCGCATTCTCCTCAAGCTTGAACAACCCACCGCCGCCGTCGAAACGCTTGCACCCGCCCTCGTCCGCGACAGGGTCATGCCGGCCGCCCTGATGGCTGCCGGCATGGCTGAACTGGCCCGGGGACGCCTGGCGGAAGCGTTCCGCCATTTTCATCCCGTCTCCCGGCCGTCTAATCCCGACGATTCCCTTCGCGGAGCGGCAAGCCGGGAAGCGGCCTTGGCGGCCGGGGCCGGTCGAGATTTCGGTCTTGCTCTTGCCATGAACCATCAGGCTTCCCGGATCGTTCGGAAGGAACTGCAGTTTTCGAGCCTGCTGGCGATGGAGTTCCATGCCATGGAGACGATTCTCCATCTCGGTCGGATGAACGGTCCGCAGTCGCTTTCCGGCGACGCCGCCCTGTTTGCGGATGACGCGGATGCCGCCCTGATCCGGGCGGAACAGCGCCGCCTGGAAGGATCTGAAGCCCTCCTCGCCGCCCTAGGCCGTTTTTTTTCCGGCGGAGGGAATCCGGATACCGCTTTTGATCTGGCGGTGGCGGCCGAGGCCGCCCATGCCTGGGAGGACGACGATTCCGACAAGCTGGAGCTTGCCATCGACATGATTGGCCATTTGCGCCAGCGCCGACCCCCGGGTGTTTCCGAAAACGTTCTTGCTTCCCGCCAGGGCGAGGCGTGGATGGCTTTGGCCCTGGCCGGGGCGGAGCGGATTTTCGCCTCCAAACGTCCCGACAATACAGCCATCAATGAAGTTCTCGCCGCTTTCGCCGCCGCATCGTCGGCTTTCCGCGACGCTTCTTCCGACGGGTACTCGATTCATGACAGTCTGTACCAGGGCATGGTGAGCATGGAGTCGGGCGGCTTTCTTATTCGCCTGGCCGACCGTTGGGAAAAAAGCGAATGGACGCCGGATGCCGCCGTTTGGCGCGACGAAGCGCGGCGCCGGGTGGAGGCATCGCTTTTTCCCTTCAATCAAGCCGTCGCTTCCGCGCCTCCGGCCAGTCCCGCCGCCCGCCGGGCCAGATGGGGGCGCGGTCGGGCCCTGGAGCTTCTGGGTGATTGGAGCAGGGCCGGTGCCGATTACTTGTCGCTCATGAACAATTCCGAGTTCCCGAGGACGCTTCGAACTAATGCCGCCAGACGTTGGGGCCTGTGCATGGGGGAGGCGGGAGACGGGAGGCAGGCTCTGCCTCGCCTTGAGGTTTTCGCCAACAACGACGCCGAGACGGCATTGCTGGCCGGCAAGCTGGCCGAAGCGTCCGGAAACATCCGCGGAGCCTGTCGGCACTACTTGTTTGCGGCCAATTCCGAATCCACATCGTTACCGCCCGTCACGCCCGGGCGCACCCAGGAGTCGGCCTTCCGCGCCGCCCGGTTGATTTTCGCCAATCCTTCCGAGGCGGATCCCTTTGCCAGTCCCGATGCTCTGATTGCTTCCGCCCGCGATTTGCTGCTGCGTTACGCCATCCTTGATTTGGGCGGTGCTTGGACCGTACCCATGCTGGAACTCCTGGCGGAAAACCTCATCAATTCCACCTCCCGGGGCTGGCGCGCCGCCTTGCAGATGGCAACCGAGGTACTGGATGTTCCGGTGGCACCACCGGCGGTGCAACGGGCCATGCGGATTATCGCGGCTAGGGCGTTAACGGCCGGGGGAAGGACGAATGATGCTCTGGAAGATCTGGACGCGGCCGGAGAACTTGTCGGCGATGACGACGCCTCGAGCCGCGACGCGGCGCGGATCACCCTGGAGACGGCCAGGGCGTATCGCGCGGGCGGACGCCGGAATGACGCCGTCAGGGCCTTTGCCGAAGTCTTTGCTTCCCATTCCGAGGAGCGGGAAGAGGCGGATCAGGCGCGGCTCGAAGCGGCCGAAACCATCATGTTCTCGGCCCCGCCGCCAGGCGATCGGGAAAAGGAGCAGGTACGGGGCATTCTCCTCGGCCTGAGGGATCAGATGCTGGCCGAAAGGCTCATGCGGGAATATGGCGTACGTTGACTTTTTTCTCAAGGCGGCGAGAATCTCCGGCATATCCGCATGTCAGGAAAACGGATGCGCCGCCCTTTCAGGAGACAATCATGTCCATCGCTTGGCAACGCTGCATAAATCCCGCCTGTGCCTCCGAATTTGACGTTCTCCAGGTTCTTCCCAAGTGCCCGCAATGCGGGAACCTTCTGGATGTGGAGTATGACTGGAACCGGATGCGACTGCCGGATCGGGCCGATCACCTGGGCCGAACCGACGCCTGGCCTGCTGGCGGCCCCGGAGCCGTTTCCGGGGTATGGCGATTTGGCGCCCTCTTGCCTTTCGTCCCGGCCGAGAAGCGGGTGACCATAGGCGAGGGTCATACCCAGCTCCGCATATCGCCCGCCGCCGCCGGCTATGCCGGCGTCAAGAGCGCCAATTTCCGCCTCCAATACGAAGGACTCAATCCTTCCGGCAGTTTCAAGGACAACGGTATGGCCGGCGCCTTTTCCCACGCGGCCATGACCGGAGCCAGAATCGCCGCCTGCGCCAGCACCGGCAACACTTCCGCAAGTCTCGCGGCTTTCGCCGCCGCTTCGGGGCTGATGCGGGCCATCATCTTCATTGGCGACGGGAAGATCGCTTATGGCAAGCTTTCCCAGGCGCTTGACTACGGAGCCTTCACTCTCCTGGTCCGGGGCGATTTCGACGACGCCATGGCCCGCGTCCAGGAGGTCTGTGCCGGGGAGGGCCTCTATCTTGTCAATTCGGTCAACCCTTTCCGCCTTGAAGGGCAGAAAACCATTATGTATCGCGTTCTTGAAGGACTCGACTGGCGCGTTCCCGACTGGATCGTCTGCCCCGGCGGCAATCTCGGAAACAGTTCGGCTTTCGGCAAAGCGCTTTGCGAACTCCATGATCACGGCCTTATCGCCAAGCTTCCCCGGCTGGCGGTGGTGAACTCCGCCGGTGCCCCGACTTTTTCTCGATTGGTGAACCGGCATGGCCTTTGCTGGAACGGCGGCCGGATCGACGACGACGCCATCGCTTCCTATTATGCCGGCCTTGACGACAGAGGCGAGAAGGCCCATACCCTGGCGAGCGCCATTGAAATCAACCGTCCGGTGAACCTCAAGAAATGCCTGAGGGCCATTGAACGCACTAATGGCGTGGTTCTGGAAGCGACGGATCAGGAGATACTGGATGCCAAGGCCTGGATCGCCCGGGACGGCCTTGGTTGCGAACCCGCAAGCGCCGCTTCGGTGGCTGGGGCGAAACTCCTGGTCGAACGGGGCGTTATCGACAAGGACAGCCTGGTGGTGGCCATCCTTACAGGACACCAACTGAAAGATCCCCATGCCACCGTTGCCTACCACAGCCACGACGAGAGGGAACTTTGCTCCGAATATGGCGGGTTTGGCGTCTCCTCCGCCCGGTATGCGAATCGTCCCTTTCCGGTAGCCAATTCCCTGGGAGACATCGTTGACGCAATCCGAAAGGCGTCAGGGCAGAAATAATTCCGTTCGGAAGCTGGTCACACAAATCGCCAACATATCCATAATTTCCGGTTTCGTTTGAAGCGAATGTCTGAGAAAAGTAAACGACGGTTTGTTTTCCTGCCTTTGCGGGTCCGCCTTGCCCAGGCAAGGTAAAATGCTTGACCGGGGCTGTGGAATTGGAGAATATTACTGGCAGATTCAATTGGATACTGCGGTTGAACATGCCGGATTGGCGGCGAGGACGGGAATTCATGGCATCCAAGAAGGAACATCGGCGCAGGCAAAAGGTGCGCGGGGGTCTGGATGGCGACAAAAGGCCTTGGCATTCCGGCCCTCCCCGGCGGGAGGTGAATTCCCTGGATATTCTTTTGGACGCCTCGATTTCCGGAGACTTCCCGGGCCGTTCTCAAAAAGCGGGAGGGAACGACGTTGCCAGGGCGTCCCTCTCCGATCCCTGGCTTTTGGAAGATGCTGATTCCCGTGCGATCGAGGCCGAAGCGGCGGGGCGCGCGTGTCGCTTGGCGGAAGAAGCGGAACGGGCCAGGCGGCAAACGGAGGATGCCGGACTGGGACGTCGCCGGGAGGCGGAAGGCCAGACCGTAAAGATTCGGGATGACGTGGAGAGAGAGGACGGTCGGTGCGGCGAGGAAAGACGGGAAGGGACTGAAAATCCTGCCGGTATTGTTGAAGCCGCGCCGGTTTCCCCTGCGGGGGAGGGGGGTGGAGACGAGACCGGCACGCTCCGGCCGGGAAACCCTGAGTCCATAGAGCCAGAGGCCGCCGATTCCGTCAAGGGCGATCCAATCTGGTGGGAGCGGCCGGATACGGTAGCCAACGCCATTTTTCCCGCCGTGCGCGGCGATTTGCGCCTTTCTGAAAAAAACGGTTCTGGAGAAAGAGTATTGGCCGATGAACATGATGCGGCATTTCCGGTAACGATGGACGGGACGCATACGAATGTCTCCTCCGATCTGGCTGTTCCCGACGGGGCCGAGAGAAGGATTCCGCCCGAACCGCGGGAGGGAAAAATGTACATCGTCATGATTACGCCCGAGGTGGCGCCATGCGCCAAGGTTGGCGGCCTGGGCGATGTGGTTCTGGGATTGGGACGCGAGTTGACCCGGCGCGGCCATGAAGTGGAGGCGATCTGCCCCATGTACTCCTGCATCCGGTACGAGGAGGTGAAGGAATTGCGGGAGGAATACGGAGAACTCTGGTGTCCTCACGGACGCGATTGGCGGCAGGAAAAAGTTTACCAGGGCCGGGTTGGCGGCGGGCTTAAGGTCAGTTTTATCACCGGCGGTTCCTATACCGAGCGGAATTCCATTTACGGGCATCCCGACGATCTGGACCGTTTCGCCTATTTTTCCCGCCAGTCTCTGGAATTCCTGTTCAAGTCGGG
>JAITKH010000430.1 GCA_031278535.1 Planctomycetota bacterium
CATGGGAATCCGGGCGATTCGGACGTCTTTCCGGCCGAGGATCTCTCCCCGCGCCAGATTGCGTGCCGCCACCGGGGCAAGGCCAAATACCCTGGTATCGGCTGAAACCGTCACCTGACGCGGTTCGGATTCGGGCGTCTCCCTGACCCTGAGTCGCAGGGTGGCCTTTCCGGGAAGCCTGCCGTCCGCCTTTTCCACCGTTATCTCCCGGGCCGAAAAGGGAATATTCTCGGAAAGGGCAAGCAGTTTGGCGGATACCTCGATATCGGTGCGGGGGTACTGTCCCGAGAGGTAGTCGGAAATCAGGAGAGACAGGCGTTCACGCGCCTCGGCGCTCATGTTTTCCAACGGCGTCTCGTCCGGTTTTTTTATCCGGCTAGCCGGGGCGACGCCGGAATCGTCGCCAGGAAAGCCCTGAAGCGGGGCGAGCCTGACGGCGGGCAAAACTTCCCCTTCCGGCCGGCTTGCCGGACGAATGCCGTTTCCGAACACCCTGACCGTTTCATTGCCGTCGAAGGAAACGGCGGCGCCGATCCCCATCTCGAAAAGACGGAGTTCAATATCCCTCCGGCTGATCTCGCGGGTCTCGCCCTTTTGAGGAGTCGGGCCAAGAATGACGGAAGCCACTTCAGCCACTTGCTCCTTCGGACCGTCCACCCGGGCGACATCGCAAATCCGGACATAATTTCCGGATGCTTCCGCCTGCCGGCGAACAATTATTACGACATCAGCCAACGCCTTGGACATAGATAACATTAATAATAATAATGAGATAACTATTATCCGGCGCATATCCGCCCTTCCCGTCCCGGACCGCCGCAACTTGGTCCGCTAATGAAGAATGCAAATCAAATGCCAAAAGGATAGAATCATCTGCCTATCGGAAATTATTCAGTTCTGGAGTGGGCGACAAATTCGTAAATCTCCAAGAAGGCGCAAGCCCGGCATCCCCGGAGGGAAGGAGTCGGCGGCATTTCCCGCCGCCTTCGGGCTGGGCGCCGGCAGCAAAATTTGCCCCACGACTTTCCGGTTTGGGGCGCCGTTTACAGGCGGTATCGGCGCCGGATTCTCAACGGGTACCGGGAACGGATCGCTGTACACGGAGAAAATCGATCGAATCGAATATAACTTCTTTAATTATTATTTGTTAAATGAAAATAGGGCGGGTGTTTACCCTTGCCGGAACATCTGGATTGGCACCATCATTCATTCGGCCGCCATCCAGTGTTCCGCGATCGTGTACCGCCTGGCGATTTGTGCGTTCGCTATCCGGCGACGGCCATGCTTTCGACATCCTCTCCTTCAGATGTTCCCGGCCAACCAGGGGGCGGTCCCTTCCGACCAGGTGCGCTCAAGCTCCAGCTTGTCCCGCATGGTGTCGCAGGACATCCAATAGCCGGAATGCCGGTAGGCCACGATTTGCCCTTCCCCCGCCAGCCTTGGCAGCAAGTCCCGTTCCAGCATCGGCGAATCGTCTTCCAGCCGGGAGAGCGCTTCCGGCTCGAAAACGAAGAATCCGCCGTTGATCCAGCCGTATTCCCCTTCCGGTTTTTCCTCGAAGCGGGTGACAAGGCCGTCCGCGTCGAAGTCCATGCGCCCGAAACGCCCCGGCGGCTGAACCGCCGCCACGGTGGCGATCCTGCCGTGGCGGCGGTGGAACTCCAGCTCCCGCCCGATGTCAATGTCGGAGAGGCCGTCCCCGTAAGTCATCATGAACCGGGTCCCGGCAAGATAAGGCCCGGCCCGCTTCAGCCTTCCGCCGGTCAGGGTGTCCCGGCCGGTTTCAACCAGGGTGACTTTCCACTCTTCGGAACGGCGGCGGTGGATTTCGCAGGCGCCGCCGGCGAGGTCGACGGTCAAATCCGCGGCGTTCCGGAAATAGTCGAGGAAATATGCCTTGATCACATGCCCCTTGTACCCGAGGCAGATCACGAAATCGCGGATGCCGTGCCTGTCGAAGATTTTCATGATGTGCCAGAGGAGCGGGCGGCCGCCGATTTCAATCATGGGCTTGGGGCGCGAGGCGGATTCCTCGATAATGCGCGATCCCATGCCTCCGGCCAGAATGACGGCTTTCATGGCGAACATGCCTCCATAAATACGGGGTGTCGGCAAGCGCCGGTCACCGGCGGCGCCGCTTGCGTCTGAACATGTCGTCGGGAAACAGGTTTTCCGCCGCGCCTTCCGGGATTCGGGCGGCGGCGGTTCGCTCCTTTTCCTTGATGTGGAGGAACAGCTGCCTTCGCATGAAGTTGTATGATTCCGCCACGCTCTTGACCAGGTTCGGCTTGAACGACATGAAGAAATGGGGATGGACGATGTTCTGGAAAGTGAAGGCGGTCATGGCGCCGTCGGGATCGATCTGGAAGAAATCGAGAAAGTTGCGGGTGTTGCCCGGATCGCGCGGATCGTAGTAGAGTTCCATCCCCCCCTCTCCAGGGATGCCGCCGTCGGAGGAAACGACGAGGCGCTGGTCGCCGTCGGTTATGGCATAGCTTTTCGCCAGTCCCAGGGAGGGGCCGGCGTTTTCCCGCTCGAAGGCGAAAAGGCTTTGGGTAAAGGCCGCCTTGCGGGTATAGGAAAGGACGTCGACGCCGGCGTTGGCGCTTGCCGGCTCCCGGCCCGGTTCGTCCGGGAACAGCAGCCGCATCAGCGTCGGCTTGAGATCGATCATGCTCAGCAGCTGATCCGCGACGCCGGCGTCGGCGCCGTTCCTATATATGAAAAGCGGAGTCCAGCACAGGTCGGCGTAGGGATCGAAGGCGTGCGTCCTGCCGGCGAACACGCCGTGCTTCCACGGGTCGGTTCCATACGGACCGAAGCCGGCGACGACGGTGTTTGCCAGGAAGCCCGATTCCTCCAGCGTGTCCAGGATATGTTTCGCCGACCGGTCGAGAAGGGCGTATCCTTTTTCCACCCTGCCGTGGAAAGTCTTTTCCTCCAGCTTTTCCGGATGCGCGTCGTCGAGGCGGGCCGCCCGCTCGCCGGCATAGAGAACGAAGGGCCGCCCGTCCAGGGCGTTCCGCGCCAGGAAATCCCCGACAAGGGTGCGGCAGTCCCCATCCTCCTCGCGGCATTGGAACCTGCCGCATTCTTCCGGCCAGGCGCCCCAGAAGCCGGCTTTCGCGTACCCGGGCGCCGGACTGGCGCGCATCAGGCCAAGCGTACCGTATCCGCGCCGCCGCAGCAGGGAAAACAGGTTTTCCCCTCCCCCGGCCAGGCAGCCGGGAGCGTTGGGGTAGGCGCGATTGTGGTCGAGCATGGTCGAGTCGCCGAAGGCGAAATCGCAGAAGGAGGACAGGCCGGAGGTGGAGGCGGCGTAAAAGCGCCTGAACATGGCGGACCGGTTGTAAAGGTTCCACAGGAAGGGCATGGCTTCCCGGTATTGCCAGAACAGCGTCTGCGACACGCCGTCCATGGCTATCACGACCAAGTTCGTCGATCCCGCCGGTTTCGTCATTCGGTGTAATCCTGGCGCAGCCTTTTCCTGGCGAATCTGAAGGCGTTCTCCGGCATGAGATGATATTCCCCGCCGTTCCGTTTCAGGGCTTCCGCCTCCTTGGCGCGGACGTAATCGTGCAGTTCCCGCTTAAGCCGGTGATACGAATCCATGATATCGTGTACGGTCTCGGGGGAAAAAAGCGTGTCGAACGCCTTTCCGGCCGCCGCCGGGGGCGGCCGGAAGCCGACGATGTCCCCATTGTTCCCGAGCGTGAAGAAGTCCAGGAGGTTGCGGCTGTTCATGGGATCGAGGCGGTCGTAGTACAGCTCCAGCCCGCCGTCCTTCGGCCTCTTGCCGCCCGAGGACGCCACCAGCCGGTAGACGCCGTCGGTGACGGCGTATCCCTTGGTCAGCGCCTTTTCGAGATCGGAATGCTCCAGTTGCAGGGCGTAGAGATTTTGCGAAAAGGCGAGTTCCCGTTTTTGCCTGCCGGTGTCGATGCCGGAAAAGGGAAAGCTCCGGGGCTGTTTCATGATTTTTTCAGCCTCGTCCGGAAACGCCATCCGGACAAGCATTTCGCGGAGATCGGTAATGCTCGTCAATTCGCCGGAAACGCCGGCGTTGCGGCCATTGTCGTAGACGAAGAGCGGCGTCCAGGCCTGGCTGGCGTAGGGCGCGATGCCGTGGCAGAACCCCCGGGTCAGGGCGTGGCTCCAGAGCTCGTCCCCGTGATCCCCGTAGCAGACGACGAGGGTGTTCTCCAGGAGGCCGTGATCCGACAAGAGCCGCACGAGGATGCCGACCGTCGCGTCGAGATGCCGGTAGGCGGCGCGGAAACGTTCCGAAAAAGTCGCGGCCTGCCTTTTCACCGCGCCGTCCGAGGCCATGTGGGTGATGTCGTCGGTCAGGAAAAGGAAAAAATTCATCCCGCTCCGGCCGATTTCCGTCAGCCATTGTTCGCACATGGCGAAGAGGCGGACCTGATCGGAGGAGCACGTGAAGTATGGAGGCGCCGGCTTTCCCTCGTGGAGCTGCGGAGCGATGTTGTCGAGGGAAAAATGCCTGTAGTCGTATCCCCTTGCCTTGAACCCGGCGGTCATGTGGGTGATTGGCAGCCGCCGCCTGTCTGCGGCGCTTCCGGAATAGAGGGAAAGATGATCCTGTACCGCGTCGTTGCCGAACATCAGGGACTGGATGGACATGACCGTGGATGTCGCCGAAACGAAAAAGCGGCTGTAAAAGCGGGAGACGCGGAGCAGATCCCAAATCGACCCCATCTCCTTCCGGTATTGCCAGAGGATGAGGTTGGAAATGCTTTCGAGGTGGACAAGGGCCACATTCCTTCTTTTTTCGGGACCGGCCAAGCCAACTTCCTCCGCGCGTCCGGAAAGAGAAAGGGGAGAAAAGGAACCGGGCGCTTTGGCGGTGGCGGATGTCCCTCCCCTGTTTTTGTTTGAAACGCGCCGGGCGCGAAAGTATACTATAAAGGTTGAAACCGGCGTTGTCAACGCGAATGATCCAAAACAGCCCGCAGAGGAGGAACTCGACGATTGTTCGACGAGGCGTCGCGCCGCGCCATTCTTGAATTGGTCCGCGGAAACCGGGAGCCGCCCTCCCGGTTCGTTCCCGGCGTCACCATGATCCCGGCTTCAGGAAAAATGGTGGGGAATCGGGAAAGGGAACTCATGGTTGAAGCCGCGCTGGACGGATGGCTGACCGTCGGCCGCTTCAACGCCCGGTTCGAGGAGGAACTGTCGAACTTCCTTGGCGCCGCCCATGTGCTTACGGTGAATTCGGGCTCCTCCGCCAACCTGATCGCGCTTTCCGCCCTCACCTCGCCCGAATTGGGGAAACGCGCCATCCGGCCGGGCGACGAGGTCGTCACCGCCGCCGCCGGCTTTCCCACCACCATCGCCCCGATTCTGCAAATCGGCGCCGTCCCGGTTTTCGTGGACGTGGATCCCGATTCCTGGAACGTCGATCCCGCGCGCCTGCCGGACGCCTTGTCCGCAAAAACCAGGGCGGTGTTCCTCGCCCACACTCTGGGCATTCCCTTCGACGCGGAGGCGGCGGCCCGCTTCTGCCGGGCGCATGGCCTGTGGCTGGTCGAGGACTGCTGCGACGCGCTCGGGAGCGAATGGAACGGCGCCGGGGCCGGGAGTTTCGGCGATATCGCCACCCTGTCCTTCTACCCCGCGCACCACATCACGACGGGGGAGGGCGGGGCCGTCTTCACCAACAACGCCGGGTTGGCGCGGCTGGCCGAATCGTTCCGCGACTGGGGACGGCATTGCCGGTGCCGTCCGGGGCAGGACAACGCCTGCGGACGCCGTTTCGCCGGCAGGCATGGCGATCTCCCCGAGGGGTACGATCACAAGTACGTTTTCTCGCATGCCGGCTACAACCTGAAAATGACCGACATGGCGGCGGCCTGCGGCGTGGCGCAAATGGGGCGGCTGCCGGATTTCATCCGCCGGCGCCGGGAAAATTACGCCCGTTTGCGCGACAGGGTGCGGGATTGCCGTTTCCTCCGCCTGCCGGAAATCGACGGCAGGGCCAATCCGTCCTGGTTCGGCTTTCCCGTCCTGTTGGACGAAAACGCCCCCCTGGGCCGGACGGATCTGCTCGAAAGGCTGGACGGGCGGAAAATCGGCAGCCGCTTGCCGTTCGCCGGCAACGCCCTGCGGCAGCCCTTCATGCGCGACAGGCCGTACCGGGCGGCCGGCGAACTTGTCTATTCCGACCTGGCGACGCGGCAGGGGTTCTGGCTCGGGGTGTGGCCGGGCCTCGCCGGCGAGGCGCTCGAGTACATGGCGTCGAATCTTCTGGATCTCCTGGCGGCCTGACGGCGGCCGCCGCATTGTCCCGCGAAGGCGCGAAAACCGGTGAAAAGACGGATAGCCGACATTCTCATCCAGGAACTGGCCCGGGCGGGAGCGGAACATGTCTTCATGCTTGCCGGAGGCGGGGCCATGTACCTGGTCGACGCCCTCGGCCGGAGCGGCGTGCGCTACGTTTGCTGCCACCACGAGCAGGCGGCCGGCATCGCCGCCCAGGCCTATGCCATGCGGGGGAACCGGCTTGGCGTCTGTCTCGTCACCACCGGCCCGGGCGGGACCAACGCCCTCACTCCCTGCGCCGCCGCCTACATGGACTCGACGCCGGTGCTGTTCCTGTCGGGCCAGGTGAAGACCGCCGACTTCGCGTCACGGCGCGGCGTGCGCCAGTACGGGGCGCAGGAAAACGACGTCGTGTCCATGGCGGCGCCGGTAACCAAATATGCCGTTCTCGCCGAGGATCCCCGGGACGCCCTTTACGAACTGCAGAAGGCGCTGTTCCTGGCCATGAGCGGCAGGCGCGGCCCGGTCTGGCTGGACGTGCCGCTGGACGTGCAGTCGGCCGAGATGGAAGAGGAGGCGCTTCGCCGTTTCGTCCCGCCCGTTCCCGGCGGGGAGAACGAAACGGACGGGGATAGCCTGGAGCGGGGCGTCGGGAGAACCCTGGAATTGCTGTCCCGATCGCGAAGGCCTCTCATCCTCGTCGGCCACGGGGTGGTCGCGGCGGGCGCCGAAGAGTCGTTCCGGCGCCTGGCCGCGAGGCTCGGGATTCCGGTGCAGGCCACCTGGCGGGCGCTTGGCGTCTTGGGACGCGACGATCCCCTGTTCTTCGGGAGTCCGGGGCTGCAGGCCGTGCGATCAGCGAACTTGATTCTCCAAGGGGCCGATTTCCTGTTGACGCTAGGCACCCGCCTCGATAACATGATTACCGCCTTCGCCGAGTCCCGGTTCGCCTTCCGGGCGAAAAAAGTGGTAGTTGACGTCGACGGGCGGGAGATTGCGAAGCTCTCCATGCCGGCCGTCGATTCCGTGGTCTCCGATGCCGCGCGTTTCCTTGATTGCCTGGCTGGCCGCCTGCCGGCGCGGCCGACCGGGGACGTTTCCGCCTGGCTGGCCTTCTGCGCCGGGATGCGCGATCGCTTCCCCCTGTCGCGGGAACGGCGGGCCAAGGCGTCCGATCTGGCGGATCCCTACGCCCTGGCCGCCGCCGTCGGGGCCGCCGGCCGGGACGGCGACTCGTTTGTCGTGACCTCGACCAGCCTCTGCAACACGGCGGGGCATATCGCCCTCGGGTACCGGCGGGGCCAGTTCCCGGTGTCGTCGATGGGTTTCGGTTCCATGGGGTTTGCCCTGCCGGCGGCGGTGGGGACGAGCTTCGCCTCGGGCGGGGGACGGGTGATCATGCTGGAAGGGGACGGATCGTTCCAGCTGAACGTCCAGGAACTCCAGACAGTCGCGCATTACGGCGTGGACGCCAAGATGTTCGTGTATGCCAACCGGGCTTACGCCTCCATCGCCGCCATGCAGGATCGCAATTTTTCCGGCTTCCGGGTGGGGAGCGACGCCGCAAGCGGCGTGACCATGCCGGATCTGGAAGGAATTGCCCGCGCCTATGGTTTCCCCTTTGTCCGCATCGCCCTGGCCGGGGAAGTCGAGGCCGGAGTGCGGAAGGCGATGGATCTGCCCGGCCCGGTTCTCTGCGAGGCGGTCGGGGACGCCGGCTTCGAGGAGATTCCCAAATGCGTTTCCACGCTGGACATGGAGGGGCGGCGCGTTTCGTCGGCATTGGAAAATCCTTATCCGTTCCTGCCGGAAGGCGAAGTGGCCGCGATATACGAACGTCTTCCCGGAGGATGAGAGGAAAGGCATCGCCGTGAATGCTCCGGAAAAACCCCTGTTCATTTTCGAGATGGCCAACAACCACCAGGGCAGCGTTGGGCACGGGAAGCGCATCGTCCGCGCCATGCGCGAGGTTTCGCTTCCTTATGCCGGGCGGTACCGGTTTGCCGTCAAATTCCAGTACCGGGATTTGGACACCTTCATCCATCCCGGCGCCAGGGGCCGCGCCGACATCAAGAACGTCAAGCGCTTCGAGGACACGCGGCTTTCTCCGGGGGAATTCGCCCGCCTCCTGGCCTCTGTCCGCGAAAGCGGCTTTCTTGCCGTCTGCACGCCGTTCGACGAAGTTTCCGCCGCCCGCATGCCGGAAGAGGGATACGATTACGTCAAGATCGCGAGCTGCTCCTTCGACGACTGGCCGCTCCTGGAGGCGGTGGCGGCGACGCGCCTGCCGGTGATCGCTTCCGCGGCCGGCAGCGGCCTGGAAACGATTCGCAAGGTGGTCTCCTTTTTTGCGCACCGGCGGCTTCCGTTCGCCCTGATGCATTGCGTGGGGGAATATCCCACTCCCGGCGACCGCCTCCAGATGAACCAGCTGGACTTGTTCCGCCGCGAGTTCCCGGATGTCACCGTCGGCTTTTCGACCCACGAGGCGCCGGACAGCGCCGACCCGGTCAAGCTGGCCGTGGCCAAGGGCGCCCGCATCTTCGAAAAGCACGTCGGCGTGCCGATCGACGGGGCGGGGCTCAACGCCTATTCGGCCAATCCCGCCCAGGTCGGGGCTTGGCTGGCCGCGGCCGACGCGGCTTTCGCCATGTGCGGCGGGACCGGCGGGCGGTGCGCGCCGGGCGAAAGGGAGGAGGCGGACCTGGCGGCGCTCCGCCGGGGCGTTTTCGTGAAAGCCGAACGGATCGCGGCCGGGGAGGAGCTCAACGCCGGCAACATGTATTTCGCCTTTCCCTGCCGCCCCGGGCAGCTCGTTTCCCGCGACTTTTCCAAGTACGTCCGGATTGCGGCGAATCGTTCCCTGGCGAGGGACGACGCCGTCATGCTGGCGGACGCGACCGTGGACGCGAGCCGCCAGCGCATGGTGACGGAGTACGTCTCCCGGATCGTACTGCTTCTCGAACGGAGCGGCGTCATGGTGCCGATCGACAGTTCGTGCGAGATCTCGCACCACTACGGCCTCGAGCGCTACCCCGAGATCGGCCTTGCCCTCATCGACTGCGTCAACCGGGAATATTGCAAGAAGATCCTGGTTCTCCTGCCGGGGCAGCGGCATCCGTCGCACCGCCACGTCCGCAAGGAGGAGACGTTCCTGGTGGTGTACGGCGATCTTACGGTCCGGTATGGGGACGGCGAGCGCACCATGGCCCGGGGCGAGAGCATGGTGATGGAACGGAGCGTCCCCCACAGCTTCTACTCCGCCAACGGCTGCGTGTTCGAGGAGATATCCTCCACCCATTTCGCCGGCGATTCCTTTTACGAAAACCAGGACGGGTTCGCGGTCCCGCGGAAGACCACCGTCTTCCTGACCAGGAGCATGCTGGACCGGCGCGCCCCGGACGATTCCCGGAGATGATTGCGGACGCGCGCCGGCGTCTTTCTGCGTATTTTTGCCGTACCCGCTTCAGTACCGGAGGGCGCGTCCGATAAAACATGACGGGCGTTTCGGCCTGACCCCGGATACGAGGATTGCGACGCGTGGCTCTCTTACGGTACAAGACAAACGACCTTTTCGACCGGGGATCCCCCCTGTCCCCGCGCCGCGCCGCCAACAGCCTGCTGAACCGGGAGGAAGGCGGGCGCGGGGAGCCGCTGCCGCGAAGCATGCCCAGGCGGCTGGTCCTCGAGTTGACGAACGACTGCAATCTCAACTGCCGCATGTGCGGCAGGCGGGACGCCATTTTCCGTCGGACCTATTTCGACATTGAATGGCTTCGCCGGCTGGAACCGATACTGGACGACGTCGAGGAAGTGACCCTGATGGGTTGGGGCGAGCCCACCCTGCACCCCGATTTCCCCGCGATGCTGCGTTTGATCCGCCGCCACGGGGCGCGGATATATTTTTGCACCAACGGCATGAACCTGGGCAAACTGCGGGAAGAGATATTCGCCAGCCGGGTTGACATCATCGCCATAAGCCTCGACGGCTCCACGGCCGGGAAAAACGCCGCCATCCGCCGCGGCGCCGATTTTGGCCGCATTATGCGGGGCATCGCCGGGATTGTGGAGGAAAAGCGGAGGCTCGGCGTCGCGTACCCCTATATGAATTTCATCACCACCCTGATGGCGGACAACCTGAAAGACTTTCCCGCCATTGTCCGGCTGGCCGGCGAGATGGGCTTGGAGGAGGCCAAGGCCGTCTACCTGACGGCATTTTCGGACAGGATGCTGCAACAGAGCCTTTTCGGGCGCCAGGCCGAGGTGGAGGACTGTTTCGCCCGGGCGCTGGCCGAGGGCGGGCGCCTCGGCGTGGACGTCAAGCTGCCGGCGATCCAGGGCGGGGATCCGGCGGGCGCCGCCCCGCACCAGCCCTGCCGCTCCCCCTGGCGGGATTTGTTCGTCGGTTCGGACGGCTTTGTCCGCCCCTGCATGTCGACGCCCCTGAAGTTTTTCCATGTCGACGACTTCCCGGATTTCGTTTCGTTGTGGCTGCATCCCGCGCTTGCCGAATTCAGGCGGGGGGTCAATGTCCCGGATCGGATGGACGCCGGCTGCCGCCTGTGCTACCAGTCCAGCCATGCCAACTGGAACCGCCGCGAATCGTTTATTCGCGTCGGGAATGCCTTCGCCCCGGAATGGGGCGAGGAAGGGAACGGGCGTTCCTCCGCATGCCGGCCTGTCGCCGCCGCCGGATCCAATCCGGCCTGAAAACATTGGACTGGACGATTCCATGGCATCGCAAGACATCGCCTCGCACATGCTGCGGCTTCTTGGGCCGAATGACACGATTGAGCCTTCCGTGAAGGCGTTTTTCCTTTCCCGGAACGGCGGCATCCTTTACGGGGCCGGGACTCAGGCCAGGCATGCGTTGATGTTTTCGGCCCTTTTCGCGAAACCCGTCCGGTGCCTGCTCGTTTCCCCGGGCGGACGGGACCGCCTGGGCGGCCATGATCATCCGCCCGTCTATGCCGCCGACGCCGTCCCGCCGTCGATTGACAAAAAAATGGACGTGCTGATAGCGGTGGACCCGCGCTGGAACGGGCAGATTTCCGCAACCTTGCGGAACAATGGCTTTCCCTCGATTTTCCGGGCTGACGATTGGCGCGCGGCCAATCGGGCGATAAGCAACCTGGCGTTTCCGGGCTATCTTGAATGCTATGGTTTTACCCGGACCGCGGATGCGAAGGGCGAAACCCGCGTCCAGGCGGATTTTGCCGGCGGCGTTTTCACGCTGCCCTTTCCCGAATGCGATCGCGTTTTTCTGACCGACGTCGCCGGGGAATTTCACGACATTGTGCTGCCGTCCATTTTCGGCAACCTCGATCTCCTGATCGACGGCCCGTATGAATGCGGCGATGTTGCCCTGCGCGGGGGAGACGTGGTTTTCGATCTGGGCGCGAACATGGGGCTGTTCACCGCCGCCGCCGCCGCCAGGGACTGCCGCGTCTATGCCTTCGAGCCGGCCCCGTATACATTGGAACGCCTGAAGAGAACGGCGTCCCTGTATCGCGGCGTCACCGTTTGCCCCTATGCCGTCGCCGACGTAAACAAAAAGGTTGCGTTCAGCGTCAACGCCGACCTGGAATCGGTTTTGTCCACGGTGGGAAATACGCTCCGGCCGGTGAAGGTCAAAGGCTTCGTAACCATTGAGGTCGATGCCGTGTCCATCGACGAATTTGTGGAAAGGAACGGCATCGGCAGGGTGGATTTCATCAAGGCCGACATCGAGGGGGCGGAACGGCTGATGCTGGCGGGGGCGAAGAAGACGCTTGCCCGCTTCGCGCCGAAGCTGGCGCTCTGCACCTACCATTTGCCGGACGATCCGGAGGTGATGGAGCGGCTGATCCTGGAGGCCAATCCGGGATACACGATTGAACACAAATGGTCGAAGCTGTACGCATATTGCCGGCCGTAAGACAAAGGATCGTTGATAGACAAGTGAACGCTGGCTTTCTCCCGGGTGCGACCGGTCCGGTGGTCTGTAAAAAAGAAACTATGCGGACCCGCTTCATTAAGCGCCTGGACGCGCATCTTTCGCCGCTGGGCTTCGGCGTGATGCACCTGGCGAAGAATGCGGACGGCGGCTTTCCGCCGGAGGTTCACGCTTTGCTGGCCGCCGCGCTGGAAAAAGGGATAAACTACTTCGACACCGGCTATTTCTACCTGGGCGGGCGTTCGGAGGGACTGATCCGCGACGCGCTTGTGCGGCGGTATCCGCGCGATTCCTTTTATATCGCGGACAAGCTGCCCGGATGGGCATGCAAAGACCGCGGGGACATGGAGCGCATATTCAACCAACAACTTGAACGCCTGGGGGTTGACTCCATCGATTTCTATCTTTTGCAGGCGCTGCAGCGCCAGAGCTGGCTCGCCATTTGCGGCAAGGGAGTCTTGGACTTCCTGGACGAAAAGCGGCGGAACGGACAAATCCGCAAGGTCGGATTCTCGATGCACGACACGGCCGAAACGCTCATGCTCATTGACAGGGCATATGGCTGGGATTTCGCGCAGCTGCAAATAAACTATTATGACTGGATCACGCAACGGGCAAAGGAAAGTTACGAATATCTCGCGGAACGCGACATTCCCTGCATGGTAATGGAGCCTGTCGGCGGCGGCCGGCTTGCGAAACTCCCGCCCGAAGCGGATGCCCTCCTGCGCGAAGTCCGGCCGAACGCCTCCGCCGCGTCGTGGGCGCTGCGCTTCGTCGCGGCCCTGCCGAATGTCGCGGTCACGCTGTCCGGAATGTCGACTGCAGGACAACTTGACGAAAATATTCAGGCGTGCGGCATGGCGGAGCCGCTGTCGGAGGCGGAAGAGCGCGCGATTGGCGGCGTCGTGAAAGCGCTTCAATCAAAAAACGCCGTCCCCTGCGGCTTATGCCAATACTGTGTCGGAAGCTGTCCGAAAAGGATCGACATTCCACAAATTTTCACGCGATACAACGACTACATGATGTTTGACAATTCGCTCAGGCTCGACCTGTCCTACGCGTTCGTTCCGCGCGGGCGGCGCGCCGATTCCTGCATTTCCTGCGGCGAATGCGCCAAAAGATGCCCGCAGAACATCGACATTCCCCGGGAGCTGAAAAGAATTCACGACATGGCGGTCGACCTGTCGATCGGCGTCGCCGTCGAAAAAATACGGGACAGGAGCAAC
>JAITKH010000434.1 GCA_031278535.1 Planctomycetota bacterium
CGGGGCATTTTCATACCTGGTGTATGGGGCCGTCCGGCTGGTCCGGATAGAGCGCGAAGGCGAAAAGACCGCCGTCATCCAACGAGAAGGGTACGGCGAAAAGAACCGCGTCTCCTTCCCCGACGCCTTGGCCGACGTACGCAAACAACTATGGGGTGAAAGAATTATTGCCATGTCCTCCTCTCGCTCCAACCTGACGATAATTCAGGAACTCCCTGTCAATGCTCTCGCTTGGGCCGCATAATTTTATAACGTCCACTCATCATTCGACCTTTGCAAATTCGGATTTGGCCTTGATCATTTCTGGACTCGATTGTCGCGCCCCGCAAATCACTGGCGGCGATGCGGATTTTTCTTGCCGCCGGAATAATCCCCGATAGAATGGCAGACAGATGCCGTTTGGGAAATAGTTCCCTTGTTTCAGGCCAGGGACGGCCGAAAATGTTCGACTCGGGCAAAACTCCCATTGTTGCCCTTCACGCCCGGCAAGGTCTGACCGGGGAGAATTTTCGTTTCACTATTCCAAAATCACCCATTCGTTCCGATGGCGCACGTGTCGCTGGCGAAAGTCGCCCCGCGACCTTGGCTGTTGATTCTTTTATTTCCTCGAATGTCAGGCTGACGCCGGCTTTCGATCTGTACGCGCCGCCTCCAAACCGCCAAATTCGCGAAACCGGATCGGTTGTCAGCGATCCAACAGCGGATCACGTCCGGGATGGCTACGAAGCAACTCCTGAATCGGCGCCATTCGCCGCCGCCAATTCCGAGCAGGCCGCCGTCCGAAATGATGACGCGGCCGAGGATGACGAAACAAGCCGGATCGGCGGGGAGACGGACGCCAGAGGTGAGCCTCTGGACGATACCGAGCAGATCGAACTGGACAAGCTGCAGGCGCGCGACCATGAGGTGCGTCGGCACGAACAGGCGCACAAAGCGGCGGGCGGGCGGTATGCCGGCGCTATTTCTTACGACTACGCCCAGGGTCCGGACGGCAAGCGCTATGCCGTAGGGGGGGAAGTCAGCATCGACATATCGCCGGAAAGAGAGCCGGAAGCCACAATCGCCAAGATGCGCCAAGTCAAGGCGGCTGCCACCGCGCCGGCGAAGCCTTCGGCCCAGGATCGCGCCGTGGCGGCGGAGGCGGCCCGAATCGAAATGCGGGCAAGACAGGAATTGCGGCGCGAGACCGGGGAAAAGCTGGAAAACGATGGCGAAAGGAACAATGCCGCCGATTCATCCGGAGAGAATGGGGAAAACACCCGGGTCACGGCCTTTTCCGACGCCGTGTCTGATCTGGACGCAAACCGGGCCGGCGCACGTCAAGGGCGCCAACCCGACAATTTCGCGCCGCCAGCCGAAAATCGCCGCAGTTCGCTTGACATTACAATTTGACGCTGCTCCCCACTGTGGACTTTTAAAGATTTTACCTCCATATTCTTCAATAAACCAGGAATTCGGGAATGATTGCAATGTCGTCTGAAAGCCGTAACGCGCACATAAATCCCCGGATCGCCCGCAAGCCTTACTCGTCCTTATGGACAAAAGGGTAAAAGTCCACCACGTGGAACATCCGATCCTGTCAATGCGCTTTTCCGTCCATCGTTGCCCGGCCTTGCCAAGATGCTTCACCATGTGTATCCTTTTGCAATGTCCGGCTGCTTCCGGCCGGCAGGCAGAGAAAGGCGGACATGGAAATAGTGGTGGCGATGAGCGGAGGCGTCGATTCGGCGGTGACTGCTGCCCTGCTTTTGGAGAGGGGGCATTCGGTTGCCGGAGCGACCATGAGCATTTGGCGGGAAGGGCGATATCGCGGCGGCAAACGGGACGCCTGCTTCGGTCCGGGCGAACGGGAGGATATCGAAACTGCGGAAAAAGTTTGTCGCCGGTTGGGAATACCGCACCGGACGCTTGATTGCGTCGACGCCTATGAGAAGATTGTGCTCAATAATTTCCGCAGCGAATATCTGGCTGGCCGAACTCCCAATCCCTGCGTTCGATGCAACAGCCAGATAAAGTTTGCCGTCCTGTCACGGTTGGCCGAGGCGGCCGGCATGTCGTTTGAACGTTTCGCTACAGGGCATTACGTTCGATTGGCGCCGCACGATGGTCTGATCAGGCTATACCGTGGGCGGGAGCCGGCGAAGGATCAATCCTATTTCCTCTACCGGTTGGATCAGGAGCAATTGGCCCGGGTATTGACTCCGTTGGGCGACTACGCCAAGGATGAGGTGCGGGCGATGGCCAGGCGATTCTCTCTCCCTGTCCACGACAAGCCGGACAGCCAGGATTTCTACGCTGGAGATTACCGGGAATTGCTGGATGTCGAAGGCCGCCCCGGCGGTCCCATCGTCCATGCCTCCGGAAAAATTCTTGGTCAGCATGATGGTTATTGGAATTTCACCGTTGGACAAAGGAAAGGTCTGGGACTGTCCCACTGCGAACCGCTGTACGTGATTGCCATCCATCCGGAGCGGAACGAGGTGATCGTGGGTGAAACCGGGACGACGGTACGCCATTGGCTGATCGCTCGGGACTGCAATTGGGTGTCCATTCCGCCGCCCGAGATCCCTTTCAACGCCGGGGTGAAGGTCCGTTCCTCCGGAGCCATTGTATCCTGCAGGGTCGTTCCGCTGGCGGATGCTGGTTTCCAGGCCGAATTCCCGGACGGCATTGCCGGGGTGGCGCCGGGCCAGTCCGCTGTTCTGTATCAGGACGACATGCTGCTGGGCGGCGGCGTTATCGTGAGTTCCGGATAGCCGAACTGGAGGGAGCGAATGGCGGCGAACGGATCCGAGTTGGCGGAAATTCTCGGGAAAGCGTCCTCAAAGCCGGGGTTGTTGTCCCGGATGGAGATGGTCCGCCTCCTCGCGCTGGAGGATGGGGAGGACGTCAAGCGCCTATTCGGAGCCGCCTATGCCGTAAAGCTACGCCATACCGGGAAAAACGTGAGCCTGCGCGGTCTGATCGAGATGGGCAACGTCTGCGCCAAGAATTGCTTTTATTGCGGCATCCGAAAGGACAACGCCGGGGTGGAGCATTTCCGGCTTGGCGCCGACGCCGTGGTCAGGATGGCGGCCTGGGCTTGCGAGCAGCAGTATGGTTCGGTTGTCATTCAGTCCGGGGAGATCGAATCGGAAGAGCATACGGAACTGATTCGTGAAATCCTCGTA
>JAITKH010000003.1 GCA_031278535.1 Planctomycetota bacterium
CTTTTCACGAACCTTTTCCAATTCCGGACGGAACAACTCCCAATCAATCGCCCGCTTCAAAACGACAAGCGGGTCGCCATTCGAATCGATTTTCGCCAAACGGAACTCGACGTCGAACAAGCCCTTGAACATGTCTTGCCTCCTCCACTTACCCTATAAGTACTCTCCCTCTCTACTATAAGCTGTACCCCCTGGAGAAGGAATCCTTCGCGAAAAATCCGCAAAAATGATAATTTCTAGAGATTCCCTCAAGTCATTAGAGCAATTCCGCCAGAATGCTATCCAAAACCGGTTGATATTCCGGGGGCACCCGGAACCGTTCGCCGGCCTGTCCGGAATCAATGCTGACGTATCCCTTCTCCACCAATTCCGGAAGGACGCCGGCATAAAGATCCCGAAAGCGAAATCCCGTCCGGACAGCAAATTCCTCGGCATTGATTCCGGCGAAAAGCCGCAGCCAAAAAACGGCGCATTCGCGCGCCTTTTCTTCGGGCGGCAGTTGTTCGGAAAAAACCTCGGCGCTTCCACCCTGGAACAAGCTATCCAGATAGGCATGGATATCGCCCGCATTGGCGAAGCGCCGTCCCCGCCAGTGCGAATGCGCCGAGGCGCCGTACCCGGCGTATTCCCCGCCCTTCCAGATTTCCACATTGTGCCGGCAAGCGCGGCCAGGCTTGGCGAAATTGCTGGTTTCATAATGTTCAAACCCCGATTTGCCCAAGATCGCCTCGGCGAGATCCCAGAATTCGCGGCCTTCCTTCTCCTCTACCGTTACGCTCCCGGCGGCAATTCTTTTCCCCAGACCCGTTCCGGATTCGATGGACAAGGAATAACAAGACAAATGGGTTACCCCCAGATCGATCGCTTGCCGCAAATCCCGGGCGAACATCGACGGCGTCTGGCCGGGCCAGGCGTGAATGAGATCCAGGCTGAGAAACGGGAAACCCATTTCCGCCGCCAACCCCACCGCCCTCCGCGCTGCGGCAGCGTCATGCCGCCGTTCCAGCAAGGCCAGGCCGGCGGCGTCAAAGGTCTGCACGCCGAAGGAAAGGCGGTTCACACCCCGTTCCCGCAGGAGCGACAACTTTTCGCTGTCCACACTGTCGGGATTCAGTTCGCAGGTGAATTCGCTCCCGGGCGCCATCTCTGGAAGCATGGCCAGGAGGTAATCCAACTGTGTGGACGACAAAACCGAAGGCGTTCCGCCGCCAAGGTAGACACTGGCGGGCGGATGACCGCGGGAGAAACAGGGTCGCGCCCGCATTTCCAGTTCCAGGGCGTCAAGGTAGGCGTCGGCGGTTTCCCGATCATACAGACTGCTCGAAAAGGCGCAGTAGGAACAACGGGATAGACAAAAGGGGATATGGACATAACAGGACGGCCGGTTCGGCTGTTTGTCCGGCCAGAACGAAGGGGCGGTCCGCATGTTTCTCAGACTTTCGGCCGCCGGGCGGAATCTTCCCCCGGATTGCCGGCTGTTCCTTTGGTCGGGGAGGGGCGGCCCTTTCGGGAGGTGGTTTTCCCCACCCGATAAATGATCCGGAGCAGGGGAAGGGACAAGGGCCATTTTCCCCTCATGGCGGCGCCGAGCCCGATTTGGCGAAATTGCCTGATTTCTTGGAGCAGAGGAGCGTTGTCGACGTCTAGCGTGAGGATGCCGTCCTTGAAGGAACGGATTCGCGTGCGGCCGGCCGTTTCATCTCCCGCCACCTCTGTCCAGAGTTTGCGGATCATGTCCAGGTCGCAAGCATACAAGAGTCCGCCCGGTGCCTTTTCGCGCTTCAGCAGTTTTGCCAAGGGTATGGGATCGGCGGCAGGCCTGAAAATCGGCTTTTTGTCCCCAGAATCGGGAAAGGAATGCCGAATTTCACGCCGCTCCAAACCGAGTCGGGCGTAATAAACGCTGCTGAACCATTCGCGCCATTCCCGGTCGCGTTCTTCCTGAATGACCCGCCTGGCGGCGGTCGGGAGCGCGAGGCGTTTCATTTCACCGTTGGATCGGCATCAGGATGTACAGGAATCCGCAGCTGTCAATGCGGGCCGGGCTGTTGGCATCCTTGTATTGGATGCTCACGGTTTCGTCTCCGATATGCTTCAATCCATCCATGATGTAATTGTAATTGAAACCGAGGGCGATGTCCGGGCCATGCGGCTCCACGGCCAATCCGCCATGCGCCTCGCTTCCGTCCCCGGTCTTGGACGACAGGAAAAGCGATTCGCCGTGAAGTTCGAAAAGCACTGTTCTTGAATCAGTTGAAAATGGAGCTACGCTTTGCAGTATATCAAGCAACTCTTCGCGTTTTACGGTGAAATAGCAGTCGCTCTTGGCCGGGATGACATCCCGGTAGCGTGGAAACACCCCCTCCACCAATTGCACGACAACGGCCGCATTGGGGGTTTTGGCCATCAGCGCCTTTTCCGTCAGGGCCAACTCCACCATATCGAGCCCGGAAGCAAGGTGCGCAAGGATGTTCATCCCTTTGGGAATAATGATGCCGGTTCCCTTGGCGCCGCTATTCTTGATGTCCTTTTTGACCCGGGAGAGGCGGCTGGTGTCGGAGGCGACAAATTCCGCGCTGTCCCCATCAAAGCTGACATAGACGCCATTCAGGGCATAGCTGGTATCGCCCTTGGCGGTGGCGAAGATGGTTTTCTGCACCGCATCGGCCAGCTCGTCGCCGTGCATGCCGATATAGCCGCCTTCATGCACGTCCGGCATGATGGGATAATCGTCTGTTCCCATGCCGTTGATGGTGTACCGG
Organism: Planctomycetota bacterium; assembly: GCA_031278535.1. Lineage (GTDB taxonomy): Bacteria > Planctomycetota > SZUA-567 > SZUA-567 > SZUA-567 > JAJBSZ01. The sequence goes on from JAITKH010000003.1 coordinate 2,763, forward strand.
TTGCCGCCATTGGTCCGTATTTCCGCCCTCTGTTCCGCAATCGTGAAAAAAAGTTCGTCTCCCCGGCTGTTTTTCACCCGGCTATTCAATTCCATGGCGGGCAGAAGGATTTCCCCGGGCTCTCGCAAATTCCTGGCGTCAAGGGTGATTTTTAGACCTATGTCGAGATCCGTTCCCCTCATGGTAAGGGTATTGTCGGCGTTCCCCTTCAGGAACAAGTTTTGCAAAACGGTGCGGATGGATCGTTCGGGAATGACCGAAACTATAAGGGAAAGCGTTTCGGAGAATGCCGTTTTGTCGATACTGAATTCCATGGTTGTCGCCCTGCCTCGGCCACATCACCGGAACAGCGTATCGAGAAGAATTTCCCGAATCGACGAGCCAGAACCGGTTATACAACTATACCTATTCTTTTTCCATCGTCAAGGAAAAAAGAGGGGTGGCGTTACGGAACATTCCAAGGCCTACTCATCTAAATTTCCTCCCTCTCCTGTTTCGAGGAAAATAGTTCCTGGAAGCATCCCCGGAAAGTTCAACGCTTCTGAACCATCCTGCGTAAAACAGGGCTATACTGTCGGCGGCATGAAATTGTTATTTTCGACCCGAGGGCTATTTTCACAATTCCAATCCGTGGGCTTTTAAACTTTTGTCCATGAGAATCCATAGGGGCGATAAAGGATTACAAACAATCCGGGAATTTATTTCCAAGTGTTTGGTCCACCCCCCCCCGCCTTTAGGCGGGAAGCTTT
>JAITKH010000009.1 GCA_031278535.1 Planctomycetota bacterium
GTTCGCTGTGCCGGGCGCTCGCCGTCGCGAAGGACTCCATCCTGATTTCGATGCGGTCCAGCTTCGCGTCGATCGAACGGAGCCGCGCCTCCAGGGCGGCAAGCTCGTTGTCGCTCATCATTTCACTCCGCGTCCGGGAACCTCTCCCTGATTTCCCGCTTCTTCGTAGCGCCGCCCACGCCTCGGTCTCTGCCTGGTATTGCTGATGCGTAGAGCATGGCTTTCTCCCAATTCCAAGGATTTCAGAACCCGACAATCGAAACCAGATACTGCTTCCCCGACGCGATCGCCGTCGAGGTTGACAGCACAAGCTGGTTGGCGCTGGCCTTGCGGGCCGCCATGACCACCGCTCCTCCGGTGCTGACGTCGATGACCGTCCAGACCAGGCTGGCGGCGTTCAGGTTGTGGTTGACGGGCCAGTCGGTCGTCGTGCCGTCGCCGGTGATGGTGGCGGAAAAGGTGGCGATATGGCCGCGCAGCTGCGCCGGGGTGACGGCCACGCCGGTGGCGGTGCCGGCCTCGGCTTCCGTCGTCGTGGCGATGCGGATGATGCCGGCGGCGGTATTGCTGGCGGATGGCAGCGTAATGGGGTCGCCGCCGCTTGCGGCATGGGTCGAGGCGTGGGTCGCCGCCGCCGCCCCGATGTCCGCCGCCGCCAGCGCGTCGGCCCCGCCCGTGGCGTGGCTCGTCTTGTGCGCCGTCGGCGTCCGCGGGCCGGTCATGCTGGCGATGAGGGCGGCGGTGTTGGCCTCGTTCCCGGCGCCGTCGGAGATTTTCGTGGCGCTGATTTTGTCAAAGGGCCGCTTGTCTCCCACGGTCTGGCTTGTGAGGGAGGGCGACAAGCCGGTTACCGGCACCAGGTCTGCCATTAGTAGGTTCCTTTCAGAATCACTTCGCCGTTGTCCAATTCGAAGAACTTGCTCGGCACCGACTCGTTCACCGTCTCCCGGAGCAGGACTTCGCCGTTCTCGAACCGGAAGAAGCGGCTGGGGGCGTTCGGGTCAACCATGGATTTCAGGTAGACGACGCCTTGCGACCTGATGAAAAATCCGTCGCCGTCCTCGATGATGGTGCCGTCGTCCACCTGCACCCAGACGTTGTCCCGGACGGCGTAGGTCTTGCCGTCGGCCGGGGGGTAGCCCAGCTTGTCGAGAACCAGGCCGGCGACGGCCTGTTGCAGGGCGAGGACGGCGGCGGCGCGCGTCGAGGCCTCGTCCGCAATCGCGGTCCGCAAGGTGCCGTCGCCCTGGATGCGGGCGGCGATTTCCGCCTCCAGCGCCGACCGGTCGGCCTTGGCGTTGATGCTTGTCCGGAGTTGGCCGTCGGCGGCGATGCGGGCGGCCTCTTCGCCGTCGATGTTCTGTTGCAGGATGGCGTCGGCGTCGGCGCGGTCCTGCCGCTCCCGTTCGAGGGCATTTTGCGCCTCGGACATTTCGCCTTGCAGGATGCGGATGAGTTGTACAAGTTCCCTGATTTCGAGTTCCTGGGCAATCATCATCGCCCGGTCGAGCGCCGCCTCGATGCTTTCCGGCGGTATCCGCGCCTGGCTGCTGTACGTGCGGTCCTGGATTTTTGGCGTCTCCCGGACAATCTCCACCCGCAGGCCCGCGCCTCCCGTCGCCAGCCGCGCCGCGCCGCCGTGGCGGATGCCCGTCGGCGCCGGAATGATTTGCGCGTCTTCCGCCGGCTTCCGATAGTCCGGATCGGCCGGCGGCAGGGCGGGATTGACGATATAGGCCTTGACGTCCCCGGCGTTCATGGCGCCGAAGGGGAAGGGATAGTCGGCCGTCCCCGGCAGGGCGTCGTGGACGATGCGGAAATCCTGGCGTTCAAGCGACATGCCGAACCTCCCTTTCCACCCGCACCAGTTCCGCCCCGGTGACCGGGCTTTCGCGCCGCGCAACTTCCCGGAAGCCGAGATGCCGGGCAAAATGCAGGCCTCGCGCATATTCGGCCGGGATTTCCTGCCAGAGGATTGTTCCCGGCCGCAACTCCCTGTCGAATCCCTTAAAAATGCGCCTGGCGTTCCGAAGCAGCCATGCGGGGTATTTCGGCGCGTCGGCCGTCGTGGTCATCCATACTTGGATGTCAACGTATCCCCATGCCGACACGCCGCACATCATGACCGTTTCTCCTCGCGTCTCGTAGGCCACAAGACAGCTTTGTTTGATGGATGCGGCGGTCAATTCCTCAATGGGCATTTCCTTGCCAAGCGCCAATTGCACCTCCCGCAAATGTTCCCGATTGGGGGCGGCGTGAATCCGCCTCGCCGCCTCCCTCAAACCGGCGTCGTCTCCGTCAAGCGCGGCCGCCACGCTGCGCCTCCGCCAACAGGGACAGGATGCCGCAAGGCACCGGATTGTCCGACCAGAATTCGTACCTGACGCCGTGACTGTCGCCGGCCAGGCTCTCCAGCTTGCGATCGCCCGTTTCCGGCTTCAGGGCCAGTCCCAGTTCCATCCCCTCCTGCATGTCCAGGCGTTTCGCCTCGCCGCCATTCACCCGGTAGGACAGTTCGCGGGCGACGTAAAGCTCCACCGTCCCGTGCCAGGGCAATCGCCGGCAGTCGCGCAGCGTTCCCTGGTTGGCCAATTCCAAGTCGAGGGTTTTCAGCTTGAATTGGTAGGGAAGGCCGGCGTGAACCTTCCTGGCCGGCTGGCCGAGAGAAATTTGTCCGTTCGTCACCGTCCGGGGTTTCAGCACGTCGCCGTCGGCCAGGACCGCCACTTCCCGGCCTTCCAGGTGCTCCAGGCCGCCGACGTTCTCCACCGGCTCGAAGGAATCGAGCGACAGCCCGGAATCGACGTAAAAGGCGTCGGCGGCGTTGTCCGCATCCGGGACGTAGAGAAGCCTGTCCTCCAGGCGTTCGATGTATTGCCGGAACGTTCCGTCGCCTTTCCGGCGGCGGACGACGGCCCAGAGATCGTCCTCGCCCTGGTTGTTGTTGATGGTAGTGAGGGAGATTACTTCCCCGGCCGTCCTGTGCCGCGTCCAGGCCAGAATGGATTGTTCCGGAATGAAGGTGCAGGCCAGGAACTCCCCGTCGTCCATAACCAGCCAGACAATTTGCTTTGGCCGACGCTGATAGGCGATGTCCGTGATTCGCCGGCCGGCGATCAGGTGCCGGGCGAAGTAGAGCAGGTCGTTGCCGACGAACCCCTCCTTCTGCAGGGAATATTCGAGCGTCGAAACGGCCTGCCGCCCCCGCGGCACCCGGACGAT
>JAITKH010000090.1 GCA_031278535.1 Planctomycetota bacterium
CATGGCGGCCACCAGCTCGCTCACCGCGTTGTAGCCGCGCTTGGCCGCGTCGCGGCTGGATGTGGCGAGTTGGTTGGCCTGGCTCGCGTGCCCGGCGTTTTCCTTGGCCTGCTGGTCGACATTGGTGATCGAACTGGCTATCTCCTCCAGGGCGGCGGCCGAGGTGAGTGCGCCTTGGGAAAGCGAATTCGAGGCATTCGCCACGGAGTCCGCGCTGTTCGCCATGCGGTGAATGGCGAGGGTGACGCCCGAAAGCGTTTCATTGGAATTGCGCACCATGGTGGCGAGCGCCCGGCCGAGCTGATCGGACTCGGATCGCAGGTTCACCCGCAGCGTATAGTCGCCGGTGGCCATGGCGTCGGCCAGGCGTATCTCGGTCCGATTCGAGTTGATCAGGCCCTGGAGGGCGTGCGCCAACTGTCCCACTTCGTCCCGCATGGCGAGCGAGGAGGCGGGAACGTCGCTGGTCATGTCGCCGATGGCGAGGCGGGTCATCTGGGCCGCCATGACCCGGATGGGCCGGCTAATGCGGACGGCCTGGGTGATGCCGAGCGCGATGGCCAGGATGATGCCGATGGCGGAAAAGACCGACATGTATCGGAAGCGGCTGGCGGTTGCGGCAAGCGCCGTTTCCGATTCGCGGGCGGCGACGGCGGACGTTTCGCCGGCCGAGGCGATTTGGGCGCGCAACTCCTCGGTCTTGCCGATCACCGTTTGGGAATCGGCGGTCAGCGTTTCAACCAGGTATTGCGACCGAATTTGGGACAGGAGAGCGCGCCGGATGGAGTTCGTGGTAAGCCTGGTGATATGATTGTTCATTTCGTCCAGGATTTTTTCGCATTCGGCGCGGATTACGGAACCCTCGACGAAGGCGGTTTCGAAGGCGGTGCGGGAAGCGGCGGCGAACAACGGCCCGCCCCGCACGAGATCACGGTTTAACTGTTCCATCTTTGCCATGTTTTGCATGAACTTGGAGTGGTTTTCCCGCCATGCGGTGAGTTTTTCCTCAATGGTCTCCCAGTTTATCTCCATATCCGATTCGACCATCAGCGCCGTGTAGGCTTCGGATGCGTTCCAGATGCCGGCCATGGCGGTGCTCAACCGCGTCTTCTGGATTTCCAGTCCGGCGTTCTGGGTGGCGAAGTCCAGGTGGCGCATGGTAAGCAACAGGAACATGGCGAGCCGCGCCTCGTTGGCGTCGATAAGGGAATAGCGGATGTTCGCCAAGGCGAAGGTTCGGGGCAGGACCAAGTCCCGCATATCCCGGAAGGTGGCATTGGCAATCTGCTGAGTCTGTGAGACCTGGTCCGTGGCCTCGCGGAAATTGGCCTGGATGCGGATATTGTCGGCCAGAGAGTCGTTGGCGGAGGCAATGAGTCGGGACAGGTGCTCCAGCGCCGAATTGTTGCGGTCGAGCGCCCGTCCGATCGACTGGAGCGACAGCACCCCGGCGATTCCGATGACCAGGGGAACCAGGGATATCGCCAGAAAAATTCCCGATAGCTTGTAGGTAAGACTGACCATGGCGTCCTCGCTTCGATATGAGTACGTCAGTACGCTCCGGGCGCTCTGTCCGGCGTCATAGCTCAAGATTGTCCAATTCTATCCCGTTTGCCCGCCCGAGTCAAGGACCGGCGCCCGACATGTGTTCGCCGCGGCCTGAAGCACCGACAAAAGCGTCCGCGCCGCCGGAAGCCCCCGGGGCTGCGTCTCCCGCCCCGGCGTCGCCGCCGGATCAATAAGGTAAAAGGGGAAATCTGTGGAAGTTCGGCACTGATCAGGAAATGCCCGGCCAGGCGATCACACGCATCCTGTTCCGCCAAGCCTCGCTCTTTGATGGAGACTTGGCGGAGAGCGCCCCCGATTCATCCGGTTCCGCCTCCGAGGACGTGAATTCCCCTTCGGCATCCGCAAGTTTCATCTTTTAGAGCACTGCGCCAATACCGATTGCCGATCGGCGGCGGCGCCGGGTTTTCGCCGGCCCCATTTCCGCATTTTCTATCCCAGCTTGAAATATCGCTTGGCGTTCCGGTAACAGATGTCCCGCACCATGCCGCCCACCAGATCGAAATTGTCCGGAATCTCCCCCCGTTCCATTTCGGATCCCAGTTTCTGGCAGAGGATGCGGCGGAAATATTCGTGCCGCGGGTAAGACAGGAAACTCCGGGAATCGGTAAGCATCCCGACGAACGCCGGGAGGAGGCCCATGTTCCCGAGTGCGCCCATTTGTTTCAGGATTCCGTCCCGATGATCGTTATGCCACCAGGCGGTGCCGAACTGGATCTTGCCGGGAATATCGTTCCCCTTGGTCGCCCCTTCCCGGAAGTCCCTCTGGAAGGAACCGATGATGGAGGCTATAATATCGTCGTCTCTGGGGTTGAGCGTGTAGACGATGGTCCGTCCGAGTTTCCCCTCGCTGTCCAGTCGATCAAAAAGCGCAACCAGGGCATCGCCCAGGGGGGCGTCGCTCATCGAATCGAAGCCGGTGTCGGGGCCGAGAGCCCGGAATCCCGCCAGGTTGTTTCGACGCTTTGCGCCCAGGTGCAATTGGACTGTCCAATCGCTCTCGGCGTCCATGACCAGGAGATCGTGGAGCAGGGCCGATCGGTATCGTTCCAGATCGTCGCCTTCCAGGGATTTGCCGTTCCTGATCTTCTTGAAGGCGGCCTTGATGTGCGATTCCTTGTAGCGGACTGCATACGGCCGCTCGATGCCGTAGTCGGAAAGGCGGCATCCGGCATCGCGAAAGAGATCGTGCCGGCTCCGCAGCGCCGCCAGCAGGGAATCGTAGCTCTTGATCCTGGCGCCGGCCGCCTTTTCCAGGCGATCCAGCCAGCGGTTGAGCGGTTCGGCCTCGTCCGCGGCCAGGGCCTTGTCCGGCCGCCATGCCGGAAAAACCTTGATTGGCCAGCCGCTTTCGGCCAGCCGGGCGTGTCGCTCCAGATCGTCGGCCGGATCGTCGGTGGTACAGGCGATTTCCACCCGGCTCCGTTCCATGAGGGAGCGGACGGAGAATTCCGGCCGCGCCAGAGCCTGGTTGCAGGCGTCGAAAATTCCGTCCGCCGATTTTTGGGAAAGCAATTCGTCGACACCGAAATACCGCTTCAGTTCGAGATGCGTCCAATGATAAAGCGGATTGCCGATCAGCATGGGAACGGTCTTCGCCCAGGCCCGGAAGCGCTCGCGGTCGTCGGCCGGCTTTGGCCAGCCGGAAATCAGGGCTTCCGGAAAGCCGGCGCTCCGCATGGCCCGCCACTTATAGTGATCGCCATACAACCAAACCTGGGTGATGCTCGCGAAATTGATGTTTTCCAGGATCTGGGCGATGGGGAGATGGGAATGGTAGTCGATGATCGGCGCGTCTGTGGCATATTCGTGGTAGAGGCGCTTCGCCGCCCGGCAGCCGAGCATGAAATCGTCGTGGATGAATCCTTGTTTTTTTGCCATGGTCATCTCCCGCGCACTTGGCTGCGCGCCCTCTTTCCGCCCGATCAGCAAGGAAAGAGGGCGCACAACGCGACCGAACGCCTACTTCGCCATCTGGTAAATCTTCTTCACGTCGGAGGAGTCCAGCTTGACGAACTGGCCGATCTTCCGCGTCCCGTTCCAGGAACATTTCGCGACCATCTCGTCGATCTGCTTTTCCGTCAAATCCTTGATGCCGAGTTCGGAAATGGTGACCGGCATCTTGATGGAACGGAAGAAATCCTCGATCCTGGCGATTCCCCGGAGGGCGGTCTCTTCGGGGTTGAAGTAATTCATCTCCACGCCCATTACCCGGACGGCGAACTGGGCGAAGCGGGCGATGTCCTGCTTGTACACGTACCGTGCCCAACTCGGCCAGACGGCGGAAAGGCCGGCTCCGTGCGCCACGTCGAACATGCCGGAAAGCTCGTGCTCGATTTGGTGGCTGGCGAAGTCGCCGGTACGGCCGGTGCCGGTCAGGCCGTTGTGGGAAAGGCTGCCGGCCCACATGATTTCGGCTCTGGCGTCGTAGTCGCGGGGATTGGCGAGAAGTTTTGGGGCGACTTCGAGAACGGTGAGGAGCAGGGACTCGGACATGCGGTCAATCAATTCCACCTGCCTGTCGTTGGTGAAATAGCGCTCCAGGGTGTGCATGAGGATGTCCACCACTCCGCTCATGGTCTGGTATTCGGGAAGGGTGTACGTGAGTTCCGGGTTCATGATGGCGAATTTGGGCCTGGCGATGTCGTCGTTGTAGGAACGTTTGTGGCCGCCGTTCTCGTCGGTGACGACCGAGGAATAGGAGGTCTCGCTTCCGGCGGCGGCGATGGTAAGCACACAGCCCACGGGTGCGCAGGCGATCGCCTTTCTTTTGGCAAGATAAAGATCCCAGACGTCGCCGTCGCCGGCGATGCCGTAGGCGATGCCCTTGGCCGAATCGATGGCGCTGCCGCCGCCTATCGCTAAAAGGAAATCGACGTTTTCCTTCTTGGCCAGCTGGATCCCTTCGCGCACCAGGGAGAGTCGGGGGTTCGGTTTCACGCCGCCGAGTTCCACATGGCCGATGCCGGCCCCGTCGAGGGATTTCAGGACCCGGTCCAGGACCCCGGACTTTTTGGCGCTGGCGCCGCCGTAATGGACCAGGGCCTTCTTGTAGCCGAGAGCCTTGATTTCGGCTCCGGCCTGGGTTTCGGTATCCTTGCCGAAAATGACCTTGGTGGGGGCGTAATACACGAAATTGATCATGGTTTCCTCTCCTGAAAAAGCGATCGGCAGGGATACGACCCTGCAAAAAGCGGGTGCGAGCCGAACCGGTACTATAATCCGCCCTTTCAGTCCCCGCAATCTTTTTTCGCCGTCTTTTTGCCGTCCGGCCAGGACGTGCGGATGAAAATCTTCGGGAAAACCGTCTTGTTCCGGAAGAGGAAGCCGCAAACCGGCCGGGAAAAAGAGCTTCGCAAAAGGCGGCTCGGCCGCGGTCTGGATGCACCAACCGATGAAGAACGGTCACGTCTTCACGGCTTGCTTCAGACCGTGTCCGGTCAGCATGCAGACAGTCAGTGCATCGGCGGGAAGGCGGCCGGAGGCGCGCAGCTTTTTGTATGCGCCCAGGCCGACGGCCCAGCCTCCGGAGCGGCGGACGACGCCCAGCGTGTAGGTGCCGTCGCCGGCATAGCCGATAAGCGGATCGGATATGCCCCTTTGTCGAAGGTTTCGACGATTGGGGCGCAACTTGCCGCCTGGACAGCGATCATTTTAGGCAGGGTTCGCGTTTTTCTCTGCCGGAGCAATTCCTCGAATCCCTTCATGACTCCTACCACCAGCGGTCCGGATCCGGTGGGGACGAGTATCGCTTTTGGAACCTGCCCCAACTGCTCCAGCAGCTCGAAGGCGATCATCTTGTCGCCTTCAAGGTTATACGGGTTGAGGAAGGTGGAAGTGGTATTGACATAGTCCTTTTCCCGGGCTATTTCCTTCGCCTTGCGGTAGCTGTCGCTGAAGGCGCCGTCAATCAGGAGCAGTTCCGCCCCGTGCGCCCGGGCTTGCGCCGCCTTAGACCGGGAGGTGTGGCTGGGTATGCAGACGATACATGGCAGGCCAGCCCTGGCGGCGTAGGCGGCGGTCGCGGACGGGGAGTTGCCGCTCGACGGAACGACAATGCCTCGCGCGCCCATCTGTCTGGCGACGGAAACGGAGACGGAAACGCCCCGATCCTTGAACGAACCGGTCGGGTTCAGGTGTTCCAGCTTGTAGGCGAGCGCCGGGCCGTACAATTTCGACCTGATGATCGGCGTATTGCCTTCCCCGAGGCTGACGATGTTGACGTCGTCCACCGGTGGCAGAGCGTTCCGGTAGCGCCAGGTTCCGGGTCGGGACGGATCGGGCTCGCGTTCGAGATCCACATCGAGAATGCCGCCGCAGGAAGGGCAGGCG
>JAITKH010000134.1 GCA_031278535.1 Planctomycetota bacterium
GGGTTCCGCAGGATGTCGGCGTTGTGGGTTTCGACGACATCGCCATGGCAAGCTGGCCGCCGTATTCTCTGACCAGCCTGCGTCCGAAAACTGCTGAAATGGTCCGCGACGGCCTGGAAACGCTTTGCCTGAATATCGAGGACAAAAGCCGGCGGCCGATCATGCGGAAATACGAGTGTGTCCTGGTGAAACGCAATTCAACATGATATCGCCCGCAAACCGGGAAACGTCGCCGCGCCGGCCTCGCCGCACCCGAACCTTGGACCAAAGGAAAGGAAAATTCTTGCAATAATTCCCCAAAAGAATCGGTGCGGCAGGCTATATCGCCGGACGGCGGCACCCAAACAATCCCGGCGGGAAACCGGCATGCCTCTTGACTGGCGGTACCGCAACATATATAGTATACCGTTGGTAGTTTGAAATTGTGATTTTCGCCCGGAGGGGTTTTTCACAATTTCAAGCCGATACCGGTACACTTTACGTCCGAAGCGCTTTTTCCTCCGAACCGGTGAACGTGACGGTCACGGTTCTGGAGATACGCAGGCGAGGATTTATTTCGATCTCGGAAAAGACGCTTTTCATGGAATGTCACTCCGGCCGGGATGAATGCTTCCAGCCGGAAATTGTATCGCGATATGCCGGCCGTATCGACCTACGGCTTGACAGGCGTGTAGGGCAAGTGTTGTTTTGGCCGGAAATTTGGCTCGGGACGACTATTCGGAGGATTGCGCCATGACGGAAGCCGATGGCATACGCATTCAGCGCCCAACCAGGGAGTTGACGGAAAAAATAGCCGACACCTTGCGGTTCCTTTCGGCCGATCAAGTCCAGAAAGCGAATTCGGGGCATCCGGGCATGCCCATGGGGGCGGCTGAAATCGCCGCCACTCTTCTGACCAGGTTGAAAATCGATCCCCGGGACGAGAAATGGTTCAACCGGGATCGTTTCATTCTCTCGGCCGGACACGCGTCGTCCCTCCTCTATTCCATGCTTTGCCTCGCGGGTTTTCTGACTCTTGACGATCTGCGCGATTTCCGGCAGCTCGGCTCCCGTACGCCGGGCCATCCCGAATATGGCGTCACTCCCGGCGTGGACGCCTCGACAGGTCCCCTCGGCGCCGGCCTTGCCATGGCGGTCGGCATGGCGACGGCCCAGTCGGCGCTGGCCGAAATCTACAACACGCCCAAGTTTGACATCATCGATCACTTCACCTACGCGCTGGCGGGGGACGGTTGCCTCATGGAGGGCGTCGCTTACGAGGCGATGAGCCTGGCCGGGCACCTCGGCCTTGGCCGCCTTATCGTCATTTACGACTCCAACAGCATTAGCATCGACGGGGCCACGGACATAACCTTTACCGAGGATGTGGAGGGGCGGGCCCGGGCCATGGACTGGCAAGTCCTCGCCGTCGACGGCCACGACGTCGGCGCATTGTCGGACGCCATCGACCGGGCCAGGGAGGATGCAACCCATCCCAGCCTCATCGTGGCCCGCACCACCATAGCCAAAGGATCGCCCAACAAAGCCGGCAAAGCCAGTTCCCACGGCGCCCCGCTCGGCGCGGAGGAATTGGCGGCCGCCAAGGCTGCCCGCGGCTGGCCGTTGGACGACTTCCACATTCCGGCGGAGGTGGCGGCCTATTTCGACATTCGCCGCGGCGAGTGGCTGGCCTGGCGCCAGGAATGGAACCGGCGCTACGCCCAATATGAAAAAAAACACCACGCACTGGCCAAGGAATTGTCGCGCGTACTGGCCGGCGACCCGCCGAAACAATGGAAAAACGCCGTCGCCCCCTTCCCGTCCGACAAACCGATTGCCAACCGGGCGGCGGGAGGCCGGGTTCTCAACCAGCTCGCCGCCGTCATCCCCGAGTTGATCGGCGGCTCGGCCGACCTTACTCCGGCCAACCTTACCGCCATCAATAGCGGCGACAATCCCGAATTTCTGAACAAGGGCGTTTTCCTCGGACGCAACCTGCATTTCGGGGTAAGGGAACACGCCATGGGCTGCTTTGTCAACGGCATGGCGCTCTATGGCGGTTTCATTCCCTTCTGCGCCACTTTCCTCGCCTTCCACGACTACATGCGGCCCGCCCTGCGGCTGGCGGCGCTTATGCGGCTTCGGAGCATCTTCGTCTATACCCACGACAGCTTCATGGTGGGCGAAGACGGCCCGACCCACCAGCCGGTCGAACAGCTAGCGTCGCTCCGCACCATTCCCCGCCTGCACGTCTGGCGCCCGGCGGACGCCAATGAAACCATATTCGCCTGGCAGGCGGCCATCGAGAGACGGGACGGTCCGACCGCCATTTGCCTTTCCCGGCAGGAACTTCCCGTCTTGGATCGCTCGATATTGGCTCCGGCGCGAGAAACCCTCAAGGGGATGTACATCCTTGAGCCGGAAACGGGAGGAACGGCCGACATCCTGATCGTCGCCAGCGGCGGAGAGGTCGCCCTGGCCCTGGCAACGGCGGCGGCGCTGCGCGAACGCGGCCGCCGCGTACGCGTGACAAGCGCTCCCTGCCTCGAAGCGTTCAAATTGCAGGCGGAAGGCTACCGCAAGAAAATTCTTCCCCGCCGCATCCGGAAACGCCTGGTCATCGAAGCCGGCGTCATCCAGGGGTGGGAGGGGATCCTTGGCGACACGGGTGTTTTCGTCGGCCTGGACGATTTCGGGCATTCCGGAAAGCCGGCGGCATTGTCGGAAAAACTGGGCTTTTCCGCCGCCGCCGTTATCGAAAAGATCGATCAGGCCGGCTGGTGATCTCCCTGGGTTCGGCGCCATGACTTTTATGGATCGAAACCATAATCCCGATGGGGGGACGCGTTGAATTCCGTTGGAACGGTTTCCAACGCCAAGTCCGGAATCCGACGTTTTATCATTCTTGCCTCCCTTGTCTCCATCCTGGCCCCGGCCGGGGAAGACGGATACTGGAACGCGTCGCGCCAACGCCTGGCCCGCACCATGTTCCGCCATGACTTCGAAAATCGCCTGGATCCGGACACCGGCGCATCATCCCCCCTTTCCGCCGTCCTCAACAATTCCGGCTGGCCCGATTTTTGGGAGCCAATCCGGGAGGTGGATTTTCCGGAATATCTCCTGGAAGGAATATCGGTGGTGCCGGACGACAGCGGGGGAATTCCCGGCGCCTACCGGGACAAGCCCAATCATGTCTTGCGCATCGGCTTTGACGGCGGCAGGGTGGGTTTGAGGACGCGGGAGCCGGTGCCGGTGGATCCGAATGCGGCCTACGAATTTTCCCTGTTTGTCCGCGATGCCGGTTTGCGGGGCGCCCGCATCCAGGCCGGGGTGGAATGGCTGCGCGTCAATGAAACCGCGGCGGTCCCGCTCCGTTCGGACGAAATTCCCGATTTCCAGCCTGGCCAGACGGACTGGCCGACAGTGCCCCGGCGGATGCTGATTGGCAATCCTCCCCAGGAAGCCAATGCCGCCAGGTTTTTCCTGATTCTCGGCCGCCAACCCGGCGCGACGGACATTTCCTACCGGGGCGAATTCTTCGCCGACGACATCGTTTTTCGCCCGATACCAAGAATAAGCATTGGGCGAACCGCAACAACGGGCAACGGACAGAAGGGACTCCTGGTGCCGGTCCGGTATTCCGGCCTGTTCGACAACATTCCCGATCCCGACAATCCCGGCTATTTCCGGGGCAAACGGTATTCCCGGGAGATAACGGCCGCCGACATCGGGGATCGCCCCATCCGCCTGGCGTCGGCAGCGATTCAGTCGGTGGAACCCGATGAGTCGGGCTTTGTCACGGAAAACATCATTCTCCCCAATGGGCGTTTCGGCGTCTATTATCTAAATATCCGGCTATTCGATGCCGAAAACATCCTGATTGCCGACACCATACGGACGGTGGCGGCGCTGCGTCCGGAACGGCAGCCCGATCCCCTGGCTGCCCGCCCCGCCAAACCCGCGTTCGGCGTCAGGGCCGGGTCGATTCCCGGCCAGGTATTGACGGATCCGGATTTTTTCCTCCGGTTGACCCTGAATGCCGGAGCCCGGGCCGTCAAATTTTTTCCCTGGGCCGACTCGTATGATGCGACCGGCAGGAATGAATACTACCGGTTTCTCGCCGGAACAATCCGCAAAGTCAAATCGGCGGGCCTGGATGCGATTGGGAGCATCCGTCCGCCCGCCGCCCTGTTCGGCAAGGCCGATCTTGCCGGTGTCATGGCCGAATCCCCCGAAAAGCTGGCCGAATTGCTGAGCGAAGCGGGACGGAACGTCGGCCTGCTGATCGACGCCTGGCAATGGGGAGACGACGGCGACGGCAGCCTTTTCGGCGCTCCCCCCAGCGACAATTTCCGCCTGCTGGAGACGTCTCTCGCCGACTTTGCCGGCGGAATGCCGGTGGCGGCCAATCGGCTGGCCGGCGCAAGCGGAGGGAACGCCGACAACAACGGATTCCCCTTCCGGCTTGAAAGCGCCAACCTTTTTTTCCCTGACGTCACGCCCATGGAAGGCATTTGGCATGAGGCCGCACAAGCCTTTCCCTGGCTTTTCGAACCCTATGCGAACGAACGCGGCCGCATCTATCCGCCGGCCAGACTGTCGCGGCTGGCTCCGGCCCCCCCAACCGACGAAATCGAGGCCAGAGCGCGCGAACGAATCCGCTCCATCGCCTGGCTGACCCTGGAGTCTCCCCCCGTTCCAGAGCATGAGCCCAATTCCGTGGCGGAAAAGGCGCAAATGGCGCATTTTTTAATTCGTGCCGTCCAGGCGGCCGCCATAGCTCCGGACATGGTGTTCATGGGAGAATTGTTCGAGCCGGCGCGAGGAATGCTCCGGCCGGCCGAAGGGACGGAGAATGCCATAGAAAATACGGCCCGGCCCATCTATCTTGCCTCCGGGGTGTTGTCGGAGTTGTTGGAAGGGGCGGAATATCTGGGACAGTTTGGCCTTCTCGCCCCCTTCGAAGCACACGTCTTCCGTCGGGCCGGAACGGATGAGGGCATAATCGCCCTCTGGCATCACGAATTCCAGGAAGAACGCCGCCTGCCCAGAGCGGAAATCGCCGAAGGTCCGGTCCTGACCCTGATCGACTGGGCAGGCAACCGGGAACCTTTGCCGTCGTCGATTCCGGTCGGACAAACGCCCTCCTTCATAACCGGCATGTCGGCCTCGCTTGCCCTTACGAGAATGAGCGTACGGATTGCGCCGGAACCCCGGCTCCTCTCCGCCACCCGCCGGCAGACTCAAACGCTGGAAGTCGTCAATCACCTCCCGGGCCAAACTCCGGTACTCTTCCGTCTCAATTATGCCGCCAGGCAATCCGACGGCGGCATGGAGAACAGCTGGATCGTTACGCCTCCGGAACTGCGAATAAATTTGCCGCCCGTTTCGCCGGCCTTTAGTCCCGGCCGGCTTCGCCTGAATGTCAGCCCCGATCCAAACAGCCAAACCCAGAACAGCAGTCCCGGCCGGTCCGACAAATTGGGGATGAAACTTGCGCGGGCCCGCATGCGCGTAAGCAGTTCCCAGCCGGCGGACATTCTCCTCTATCTTCCCTTCAGACTGCATTCGGAACTTGACGTCGACATCGAGGAATTGCCCCGCGTCGACGATCCGGGATTCCTCACCCTGCAGCTTAAAATCCGCTGGTTTCCTGAAAACCGCCGGCGAGAGACCCGGATGCTTCCCTACTATCTTAAAAAAGGCGGCATGAAGGAACCGATACCCTTCCCGATAACCTTGGGCAGCCTGCCGGCCGAGGCTCGCGGCAATCCCCAGGCTCCGTTCGAATCGGTGGAGTTGAGAATTCCAAGATTCCCGGCAGTGCAAACCTGGGTCGGGCTTCGGGAGGACGGCGGCAACAATTTCTTCCTGACCGACGTGACCGGCTTTCTCGAAGCCCGCTGACAAAAACCCGGTTCGAGGAGATTCCATGACAGGCAGGAACAATGCCGGCGGTACGGCCGTCCCGCTTATCGATCTGCGGGAAATCGGGTTCCGCCGGAGCGGCAAGCGCATATTGGAGGGCGTCGACTGGCGGGTTGAACCGGGCGAACACTGGGCGGTCATCGGCGCGAACGGCTCTGGCAAAACCACTCTTCTCCAAATTGCCGGAGGCGTCCTCTTTCCCACCCTGGGCGAGGCAACCGTCCTGGGCTGCCGTTTCGGGGCAACCGATCTGTTCCGCCTGCGCCGCCGCATCGGCTGGGTCGCATCGGCCCTTATGGT
>JAITKH010000145.1 GCA_031278535.1 Planctomycetota bacterium
GGTTTTCAAATAATACTCGCGGCCCCAAGGGAAATCCCGATACGTGAACCGGCAGCTTTGCGTGACCTCGCCTACCGCGTCCAGTACGCGGACGCATTCCGGCGCCACCTCTTGTCCGATGCCATCGCCGGGAATGACCGCGATGTTGAACTCTCGCATGGCCGAGCCACCTTTTGAAAAATGACGAATATCCGTCTTCGCGGTTGAGCATGGCAGAGGCAACAATGGCTATGGTCAGGTTACGGCATTCAAAATAAGTAATGCAAAATATTGAATGTTGCATACAATTATATGCGCTATTGCGTGACGGTTAAATGAAAAAATGAAAAATAGAATCATCCGGGAGGAGAGACAGTTGCACTCGATTCCCAAACCGGCGATTATCACATTCCCAAAATCATGGGACAGGTTTAGGATATCCGGGCGTCGAGAATTATTTGCCGGCTTCTGTCGATATGCACATGCATAATGTCGCGCGCGCGCTCGGCGCCATGACTTTCGGCGTAATCAAGAATCAATCCGTGTTCAATGACGGAGCTGCTATGATCGACCTGCTTGCCGCGGGTATGGCTGTAAGATGGCCCATTCCATAACGTATCAAGGAAGAAACATAGTTTATTATTTTGCGATCCGCTCCGGAATGTTTGATGAAAACGAAAGTCATACTCGTCATAGACGTCATTCGGAATGGAGGCCATGGCCTGGATGCTGTTTTGCGGCGCCCGCAACGATTCGGCGGGCATGTTATTGTTTACGGCGCGGAAAACGGCTTCGCCTTCAAGCATGCGTCTCATATCAAAGTGATCGGTGACGAATTTGGTGTTGATTGGCGTGACGATGGCGCCGCGGTTCATCCGCAGTTCCAGCAATCCTTCCGCTTCGAGAGGCTGAAACGCTTCCCGTACCGGCGTACTCGATACCCGCGGCATCACTGCTGTCCCGGTAAGGGAAAGCTCATGTCCGGCTTTGAACTCTCCAGACAGTATGGCTTCGCGCAGAATCGTCGCCACTTCTATCCGGCCCGGGGTCTTCTCGACGTAATCCAAGAGTCTATCCTTGCCACGGCAACAATGAAAAGACCGATATTCGGTATTTTAAATGCCGTATGGTATGCGTCAAACGGATTCGAGGTCCGGACTCGGAAAAAACCTCGTCCGCTCCGCTGGCAGTTTGTCCGGAGGAAAATCATTTTTTTCTCTTGCATTTCCATGCAAGTTTTGCTATCGTCTTCCTTTTCTTGACCGCCAGGCTGTGGCTGTCTGGCGGTGAGGGGCTATATATATCGGAAGAACAGCGCTTTTCGTTTTGTTTTCTGGTGCCGCCAGCCGGAAGCGGCGGCCAGGGATGCAAGCAAGAGGGATTATGCCTACTATCAACCAGTTAATCCGTAAAGGGCGCAAGCAGCCCAGATGCAAATCGAAATCTCCGGTGCTGGAATCCTGCCCGCAGAAAAAAGGCGTCTGTGTACAGGTGAAGACGACCACGCCGAAGAAGCCGAACTCGGCGCTGAGGAAAATCGCCAGGGTGCGCCTGACTAACGGCAAAGAGGTCACGGTCTATATTCCCGGCGAGGGCCATAACCTTCAGGAACACTCCATTGTCCTTATCCGGGGCGGTCGCGTCCGCGACTTGCCCGGCGTTCGTTACCATGTCATCCGGGGCGTGTTTGACTGCGCCGGAGTGGAAAATCGCCGCCAGCAACGTTCAAAATATGGCGCCAAGCAACCCAAGAAATAGGCGGTTGCCGGGATTCCGGGGCAAGGCCGGTTTCGGCCGCCCCTCTTTTGGGGAATGATATGTCCGTCAAGAGTACGAATGTTACCGGTCCGGGCGTCAAGCCTGACGCCAAGTACAATTCCCTTCTCGTCTCCAAATTCATCAATTGCCTGATGTACGACGGGAAAAAAGCCACTTCCGAGGCCATTTTTTATGACGCCATGGATATTATCGTCAGGAAAATGCCGGAAGAGTCGCCCCTGAGAGTCTTCGAGACCGCCATCAACAATGTCAAGCCCATGGTGGAGGTAAAATCCCGCCGGGTTGGAGGCGCCAATTATCAGGTTCCCATCCAGGTCAAGCCCAACCGGCAGCAGAGTTTGGCTATCCGTTGGGTGCTGGAGGCCAGCCGCAAGAAAAAGGGGAAACCTATGAGCGAACGCTTGGCTGGAGAGTTCATCGACGCCTTCAAGCGCGAAGGCGCCGCCATGACGGTAAGGGAGAACACCCATCGCATGGCCGAGGCCAACAAGGCTTTCGCCCATTTTGCCTGGTAGGCGCCGAATCCTGGTTTTGCGAGGGAGGGAAGCGGTAGGAAACGATCCCGGACATGCCGGTTTGGCGTGTCCGTTTTTTTGCGGCCAATCCGAAAGGGCGCACGATGCGGATAGCGATAATTATTCCGGCCCGTCTCGAATCCACCCGGTTGCCCAACAAGATGCTTTTGCCCGAAACCGGGATTCCCCTGATTTGCCACACGGCCGAAGCGGCGGCGGCGATCATGGCCAGACGGCCTGATGTTTTCGTGCGGGTTCTGGTGGCGGCGGATCATTCCGATGTCGCCGAAGCGGTGGAAAGGTTCGCGCGGGAACGATCCCTCGGGATTGAACCTGTACTAACCAGGACGGATCACCAGTCCGGATCGGATCGGATCGCCGAGGCGGCGGAAAGGCTCCCTTCCGACATCGACGCCATCCTCAACATCCAGGGCGACGAGCCCGACCTGCCTCCGGAAAACGTCCTCGACCTCGCCGCTTTCGCGGAAAGGGAAGAGGCCGATATCCATACCCTCGTCTATCCCGTCGACTCTCGCGGGGATCGCGAAAATCCGGCTCTGGTCAAGGCGATTTTGGGGGAAGGCGGCCGGGCGCTCTACTTTTCCCGCGCCGATGTCCCCTTCCGCCGCGCCGACGGTCCATGGGCGCTTCCATCCTATGGGCATGTGGGCATATATCTGTACCGTCGCGAGGCGCTCAGGCGGTTCGTCTCGCTTTCCCAGGGCGTCCTGGAGCGGACGGAAAAGCTGGAACAACTCCGGGCGCTGGAAAACGGCATGACAATTCGCGCCCTGGTGCTCGCGTCTCGCCCGCCCAAGGGCATCGATACCCGGGATGACTACGACGATTTCGTTCGGCGGCGGAGACAGGCATGACGGACAGGCTTTGGGCGCCCTGGCGCATGAGCTATGTCGGGCAGGGCGGGAAAAGCGACGGCGGCTGCTTTTTTTGCGCCGCCTGGCGGGAAGAGGGCCGGGAGAGAGAGCACCTCCTGCTGGCCAGGAGCGCGGGCTGCCTGGTAATGCTGAATCGCTACCCGTATGCCAGCGCTCACTTGATGGTCGCCCCTTCCCGGCATTTCGGCAATATGGAGGAGGCAACTCCGGAAGAGGGGCGGGAGTTGTGGCGCCTCGCCGTCCATGCCAAGACCGCCCTGTCGCGAACCTTCGCTCCCCAAGGCTTCAATATCGGCGTCAACCAGGGCCGGGCGGCTGGAGCGGGGGTGCTGGATCACCTGCACATTCACATCGTTCCCCGTTGGGACGGCGACACCAATTTCATGCCGGTTTTTGCCGACGTCAGGGTAATTCCCCAGGCGTTGGAGGAAACATGGGC
>JAITKH010000216.1 GCA_031278535.1 Planctomycetota bacterium
GGCCTTGACGCCAAATTCATACGGCTCCTTGCCTTGCCCTTGCCAATGCATTCAACCTCCAGTGCGTGCAAGGCGTACAGCTTGCCTTTGCCCTTGGGTCGCTGGGCGCGAATCCTTTCAGCGCGTTCCAGCAGACTGTTCAGGTGGGCGAGCATGTTTGGGCGCTCCGGCCTGGCATGCGCCAGCTTGCGTCTAATCTCGCGCAGCACGATGCCCAGGATCGTGCGCTGGCGCTTGAGCACCCCTCGGAGCCGTTTGAACTACCTGGCATGGGCATATCCTCCCGCCCGCCAGCGCAATGTTTTTGCTTCCCTGGCGAAGGTCTGTTTCAGACGGATGCCCGCCGCCCTGGCCGCTTCCACCACCTTGGCGCGCGCCACTTCCAGCAACCGGCTATCGACCGGATGGGCAATCGCTTTTTCCTGCACCGTCGTGTCCACAATCACCCGCTCGCATTCACTCGCCCGGATGGCTTTCATTTCCACTGCCGCATCAATGCTGGCCTTGAGCAATTCCTCTACCCCGGCTTCCCCGATAGCCGTCCGGAACCGACCAATCTGTGCGGCATCGCACGGCAGCTTCAGCGTGTAGTACTCCAGCCCACTGAAGTATTGCCGCACCACGTTCTCCGACCAGCGTTCCATCAGTTCTTCATCGCTGACATTGAAGGCATGTTTCAGGTAGCGCAGGCAGGCCATCAGCCGACGGCTGCCGCGGACGCCCCGCCGCGCTGGGGGACGCCACCGCAAACTCCTGCGTCGTTCCGAACAGGTTCTCCCCTTCGATTACCTTTCCTGGGCGAATCTTGTGGGCGAACACAGGCGCCAGCGATGCCTCGATCTGTGCCCATGGCATTCGCCTTGCCAGCACCGCCAGCGGGCGCTCAAGGTCGATCATCTGATCAAGCCGGGAACGGAAAAAATCATCTGTTGGCACGCTGCTTCTCCCAGGTTTCGGAAGGAATTATTGTAATTTACCGGGGATTCCTGTGGCTCATGAAATGACTGAAGCCCAGTCAGAACAAGGGGGCGAACGTTTTGCAGGGACGACTACATACCGGAATGACGCGATTGCATGGGCGAAGCATGCAAGCGAGAGGGTCATCGACCCTGCGCCCGATGTGCGCTTTGAGCGCATATCAGTCCCTTTGCGGAAAACAAAGGCAAGGACAAAGCAAACGCTGGGGAATGCGATTGCCGAAGCCCTCAAGCTTGTCTCGCTAAAAGACATTTTAGGAAGGTTCACCAAAGATGGATAAGTATATGATAAATCAAACCGCCATAAGTCCGTTACTGCTAAAGAGGCTCGGGCGATTTGTTTCAAAAGTGACACAACGTTGATGATTTGCAACAACGCCCTTGTCTTTTTGCCTGAACAACTCAGCGTATTATTATTGCTAATACCTTGTATTTATACTTCTTTTATATCCCCCTCCGGTGTGGCACAACTTTTGCTTTGTGGGGCTTGGCTCGCTATGTGCATCCAAAACGCCCCGGACGGGGAAGTAGTCCGGTAAAGCAAGCGGGCTGCAAAAAAACGATCAGAGCAGAGAGCCAACAAACCAATAAATTGGTGCTTCGCGGGCGGGGTAGGCGGGGTATTAACCTTCCCTTGACCAAGGGGGCTACGTTCCTTCGCCTCTTTGGATCCCAAAAATTAGTTCTCGCGCCAAGAGTGCGAGGTGTTCGCTTCGCTAATGAAAGAAGGGAGTATCGATATGCTTAAGAGACTGTATGTGCTGAACACCGGGTATCTTGAGACGGACAAGAACAACGTGGTCGGCGGCTGGACCGTTGCTACAAAAGACCATCCCCAGGTGACCAACGATTGGATCAAGCTTCCCGTGATGGCTTTTCTGCTGGAGACCGACGACGGTTACATCCTGTACGACACCGGCAGCAACCCGTAGGCGATGAACGGGTACTGGCAGGAAATCCTGCGGCAAATCTACCCCCTGTATCAGAAACCGGAAGAACAACTGGACAGGCAACTGGCCCTGTGCGGCGCCAAGCCCGAGGACATCAAGACGGTGGTGCTGAGCCACATGCATCTGGACCACGCGGGCAACCTGCAACTATTTCCCCATGCCACCGTGTACGTGCCCAAGCTGGACTTCATGGCCGCTCAGGCCCAGGTGCGCCTGAACCCGAACCCGAACACCCACGGCGGCTACGTGAAGGGTGACATGGACCGGCAGGTGGCCCAGTACGTGATGATCGACGAAGACTGCGAACTGGTTCCCGGCGTGGAGATCATCAACCTGCCCGGTCACACGCCAGGACTG
Organism: Planctomycetota bacterium; assembly: GCA_031278535.1. Classification (GTDB taxonomy): domain Bacteria; phylum Planctomycetota; class SZUA-567; order SZUA-567; family SZUA-567; genus JAJBSZ01. The sequence goes on from JAITKH010000216.1 coordinate 2,285, forward strand.
CTGGGTCTGGTGGCGCACTTGCCCAGCGGCGTATACATCCTGCCGCAGGACTGTATTTACAGCAGCGAGATTTATGGCCCTCCGGCTCGCGTGTCAGGCCTCTTGTTTGACAACATCGCCTTCATGAAATCCATTGAGAAGGTGCGCAAGCTGGAGAAGAAGTATGGCGCGAAGGTCATCTTCGCCCATGATGAGGCGTTCTTCAAGACGCTGAAGTGCGCCCCGGCCTTCTATGAATAGCCGTCCGCACGCTTGCAGGCCAACCCATTTATATTTATGTATGTGAGGTATAAAAAATGACATTGATGACTGGTGAACAATACATCGAAAGCATCCGGGCGCTGAACATGCAGGTGTATATGTTCGGTAAAAAAGTGGAAAGCCCCGTGGATGATCCCATTCTGCGGCCTTCCCTCAACTCGGTCCGTATGACCTATGACCTCGCCCAGATGCCCGAGCATGAAGATTTGATGACGGCGGTGGATCCGGATACCGGCACGCGGTTGAACCGCTTCAACCACATCCACCGCAACACGGGCGATCTCATCAAAAAGGTGAAGATGCAACGCCTGCTCGGACAAAAGACCGCTGCCTGCTTCCAGCGTTGCGTGGGTATGGATGCCTTCAACGCGATGTACAGCACGACCTTCGAGATCGATAAAAAGTACGGCACTTCCTATTTCGGGAACTTCAAGAAGTTCATGGCCTACTGTCAGGGAAAAGACCTGACGGTGGACGGCGCCATGACCGACCCCAAAGGCGACCGCTCTCTGGCCCCCCATGCCCAGGACGACCCGGACATGTTTCTGCACGTGGTGGAACAGCGTCCCGACGGTATCGTCGTGCGGGGCGCCAAGGCCCACCAGACCGGAGCGCTCAACTCCCACGAAATCATCATCATGCCCACCCAGACCATGGCCGAGGCGGACAAGGATTACGCCGTTTCCTTTGCGGTGCCCATCGACACCGCCGGAATCTTCATGATCATTGGCCGGCAAAGCTGCGATACCCGCAAACTGGAAGGCAGTGACATGGATGTCGGCAACCCCGAGTTCGGCGGCGTGGAGGCGCTGGTGGTGTTCGACAATGTCTTCGTTCCCAAGGACCGCATCTTCATGAACGGCGAGTGGGATTTTTCCAACATGCTGGTAGAGCGCTTTGCCGGGTACCACCGCCAGAGCTACGGCGGCTGCAAGGTGGGCGTAGGCGACGTGCTGATCGGCGCGGCGGCGCTGGCGGCGGACTATAACGGCGCGGCCAAGGCCTCCCATGTCAAGGACAAGCTCATTGAGATGACCCACCTGAACGAGACGCTGTATTGCTGCGGCATCGCCTGTTCGGCCGAGGGTGCGCCCACCCAAAGCGGCAATTACATCATTGACCTGTTGCTGGCCAACGTTTGCAAACAGAACGTGACCCGCTTCCCCTATGAGATCGTGCGTCTTGCCGAGGATATTGCCGGTGGCATCATGGTAACGGCGCCTTCCCAGAAAGATCTGAACGACGCAAAGCTGGGACCCTATGTGAAAAAGTACTTGCGCGGCGTGGCCGGGGTATCTACCGAAAACCGCCTGCGCATCCTGCGCCTCATCGAGAACATGGCCTTGGGTACGGCCGCCGTGGGCTATCGTACCGAGAGCATGCACGGCGCCGGGTCGCCCCAGGCGCAGCGCATCATGATCTCCCGCCAAGGCAATCTGCCCAGGAAGAAAGAACTGGCCAAGGCCATCGCCCACATTAAGGAATGATCGGAACGGACAGTTGGCGCACTCGCATGATGGAACGAATCGAACGAGAGCTGGATGCCTGCGTGCGCCCCATTTTGGGGCAGCACGGAGGCGATCTCAAGGTGATCTCTTTCGAGAAGGGCTTGCTCAAGCTGCGAATGCTCGGCCCGTGCACCAACTGTCCATCCGCCGTGCATGAAAACGAACGGCTCTTTGAGGGGGAACTGAAACGGCGTATTCCCGAAATTGAACAAGTGCTCATCGTGACCGGCGTGAGTGACGACTTGATAAATGCCGCCAAAGCGCTGCTGCGCAAGCGATGAGAGTTGGAATCAAGTACTGCGGCGGTTGCAATCCGCGGTACGACAGGGTCGCTGCGGCCAAGACGCTGGCGCGGGATTTCCCGCGGCACGATTTTCTGGGAGTGCACGGAGTGGCCGACCCGGATGTGTTGCTGGTGTTTTGCGGCTGCCGGACCGCGTGCGTGGATGTGTCCGGCCTGCACCCGAAACAGGGCGCGCTGTGGATACGGGATGAAGAGGAATGCGCGAAAGCCAGATCGGCGCTTGCCGCCATCCTCTCGTCGCGGATGGAAGACAACGTAACGTAACAGAAAGGGAGTGAAGACCGTGAAAAACTGGATGGACGACTACAAAAGAAAGCTTTGTACCGCGGAGGAAGCGGTGCGCCACATCAAAAGCGGCGACCGCGTGGGCGTAACCCACGCCACCGGCGAGCCTGTGCTGCTGACGGACGCCATGGTGGCCAACGCGGACGCCTATCGTGACGTGGAAATTGTGCACATGGTGGCCATGGGGAAAGCCGGCTATTGCCGCCCGGAACTGGCGAAGAATTTCCGGCACAACAGCCTGTTTTTGGGCGGTAGTACCCGCAAGGCCATTGAAGAGGGGCGGGGCGATTTCACGCCGGTGTATTTCCACAAAATTCCCGATCTGTTCCGCACGACCCTGCATCCCAACGTGGCGCTATTGCATCTGAGTCCGCCCGATGACCACGGATATTGCAGCTTCGGCGTCTCGGTGGACTACACCAAACCCATGGCCGAAGTCGCCGATATCCGCATCGCGCACATCAACGGCAACATGCCCCGCACCCTGGGTGACAGCTTCATCCATGTGAGCCGGCTGGACTACATTGTAGAGGGCGACGTTCCTCTGATCGAACTGGCTCCGCCGAAGATTTCGGACGTGGAACAGGCGATCGGCAAAAACTGTGCTTCATTGATCGAGGATGGCGACACGCTGCAACTGGGCATCGGCGCCATTCCCGACGCCGTGCTGCTGTTCCTGAAGGAAAAAAAGGCGCTCGGCATCCATTCCGAAATGTTTTCCGACGGCGTGGTGGAACTGGTGGAAGCCGGGGTTATCGACAACAGCCGGAAAAACGTGCACCGGGGCAAGAGCGTAGCCGCGTTCCTGATGGGCACCCGCCGTCTGTACGATTATGTGCACAACAACCCGGAAGTGCAAATGATGCCGGTGGACTACGTGAATGACCCGGTCGTCATCGCCCGGAACGACAACCTGGTTTCCATCAATTCCTGCGTGCAGGTAGACCTGTTCGGCCAGGTGGTTTCCACCTCGGTGGGACTGCGGCAAATCAGCGGCGTGGGCGGCCAAGTCGATTTTGTGCGCGGCGCCAACATGGGCAGGAACGGCCGCACCATCATGGCCATGCCCGCCACCTCCAAGGGGACCATCTCCAAAATCGTTCCTTTTATCGATGAGGGGGCTGCCGTGACCACGTCACGGTACGACGTGAACTATGTGGTTACCGAATACGGCGTCGCCCAGCTCCAGCGCAAGACTTTGCGGCAGCGGGCGCGGGATCTCATTGCCATCGCCCATCCCGATTTCCGGGACGAACTGGCGGTGGAGTTTGAAAAACGCTTCCATGAGGCGTTTTGATATTCCCGCAGCTATCCGCGCTTTGCCACCCTCCCTGAAGCCCTCGTCTGGGATACGGGATGCGGGGAGGGTAGCAAAATTTTTCCTTTAGTTGGAGGAGAACAATGCAACTGAGCCATCAGCAAGTCATGGAGATTCTCCCCCACCGCGATCCCCTGCTCCTTATCGACGAAGTGCGGGAATTGACGCCGGGTGAACGTGTGGAAGCGACTTTTTACGTCGATCCGGGCAGGGACATATTCAGAGGCCATTTCCCGGAAGAAGCGGTGTTTCCCGGTGTGTACACCGTGGAAGCCGCCGCCCAGGCTGCGGACATATTGCTGTTGAGCCTGGACAGATACAAGGGCAAGATTCCCTTGTTCCTGGGGATTCAGGATGCGCGTTTTCTCAGGAAGATACTGCCCGGAGACACGCTGGAGATCCATGCCGTCCTGACCGGCGAACGCAGGGAAAAAGGCATTGCGACCTGTTCGGCAACGGTTTTCGCCAACCACCATCTCGCGGCGGAAACCGTGGTCACGCTGGCTATGCGCCAAGGAGCGCAAGTATGAGCAATACCAGATTTGCCCTCCTGGACGTCGGGCTGTGGGACGTACCTCGCAACGAGATCATCGCCGCCGAAACGCCTGAGATCCATGCGGAAAACAGGCGGCACACTATCCACGGTTTCTGCGTGTTAGCGCAGAATCCCGCGCTCGGCAACATCCTGTTCGATACGGGTATTTCGGCCGAATGGGAAACCACCTGGCCGGAGCAGTTCAAGAAAGACTATACCTTCCACACCCTGGAAAGTCTGACAGGTCAATTGCAACGGGTGGGCCTGACTCCGGCCGATATCGACACGCTCATCGTTTCCCACCTCCATTACGACCATGCCGGGAACATCAAGTTGTTCCGAAACACGAAGGCCGGCCAAAAAATCATCATCAGCGATGCGGAGGCGCGGGAGGCCTTCGTCAAGGTTTCCATGTCGTCCACGGGCGTGTCCGGCGCTTATTTCCGGGATGAGTTCGTCATGAACGGCATCGGGTATCAGACGATCGACGAGGACACCTGGCTTTCGGAAGACCTGATGCTGTTCATCCAGAAGGGGCATACGCCCGGCGTGATCGGACTGCTCATCAAAACGGGAAGGAACGGCAACGTCATCATCACCTCGGACGCCGTCTATTCCACCTACAATTTCGGGCCGCCGGTGGTGTTGCCCGGTCTTTGCGTAGACCCCGTTTCCTACAAGGAAAATGCCGCCCGCCTGCTGAAAATGAAGGAGGAATTCCAGGCCCGGATCATTTTCAGCCACGACGTGGAGAACCGGAACCTATGGAAGTTTGCCCCCTGTTTTTATGAATAGAACTGTGACGTTAAAAAAAGGAGCTATCGTGAAAGAAGTCTATATCGTAAACTGCTGCCGCACCCCCATCGGCTCGTTCGGCGGCACGTTGAAAGACGTGTCCGCCGTTGAATTGGGCGCCCTTACCATCAAGGAGGCGCTGGAACGTGCGCTCGTTCGTCCCGAACAGGTGGATGAAGTCATGTTTGGCGGCGTCCTTACGGCCGGCCTGGGGCAGAACGTGGCCCGGCAGGCTTCCGTGAAGGCGGGCATTCCCGTGGAAATTCCGGCCTACACCGTAGGCATGGTCTGCGGCTCGGGCATGAAGTCGGTCATCGAGGGCGCGCGGACCATTTTCGCGGGCGACGCGGACGTCGTGGTGGCGGGGGGCGCCGAGAATATGTCCGCGGCTCCGTATCTTGTTCCCTCCGCTCGCTGGGGCGCGCGCATGTTCGATACCGCCCTGGTGGACTATATGGTGAAGGACGGCGTGTGGGACGTGTTCAATGACTACCACATGGGAGTGACCGCGGAAAACATCTGCGATGACTGGGGGATTGGCCGGGAGGAACTGGACGCTTTTGCTCTGGCCAGTCAACAAAAAGCGATAAAGGCCCGGGACTCGGGCCGTTTCGATGCGGAAATCGTTCCCGTCACGGTAAAGACCCGCAAGGAAACCGTGACCTTCTCCAAGGATGAACACCCGCGCGCCACGACCGCGGAAGCGCTGGCCAAGCTCAAGCCGGCCTTCAGGAAAGACGGCGGGCGCGTTACCGCCGGCAACGCTTCGGGCCTCAATGACGGCGCGGCGGCCGTCGTGCTGGCCTCGGCCGAGGCAGTAAGGAAATACGCTCTCCAGCCCATGGCCCGGCTCATCAGTTGGGGGCAAGGAGGCGTGGACCCGAGAATCATGGGCACAGGTCCCATTCCCGCTTCCCGTCAGGCCCTGAAAAAAGCGGGCCTCACTCTTGCGGATATCGACCTGATCGAGGCGAACGAGGCCTTTGCGGCCCAGGCGTTGGCCGTGGCGCGGGAGTTGGGCTTCGACATGGAAAAAGTGAACGTAAACGGCGGCGCCATTGCCTTGGGGCATCCTGTGGGCGCTTCCGGAGCGCGCATCATCGTCACGCTGCTCCATGAAATGGCCAAGCAGGAAAAGGCCCGAAAAGGACTTGCCACGCTGTGCATCGGCGGCGGCATGGGCGTGGCCACCATTTTCGAAAAATGCTGACTCCTTCCTTACGCGGAACGGCTCGAAATATATTGGCCTATGTAAAACAAAGGAGGCGGAAAAATGGAATTTGTACAGTATGAGCAACAGGGTATGGTCGGCATGATCACCATCGACCGGCCAAACGCTCTCAATGCGCTGAACAGCCGGGTGCTGGCCGAAATGGGTTCGGCGTTCGACGAGATCGACTTGAACGCCGTTCGCTGCGTCATCCTTACCGGTCGGGGCGACAAGGCCTTTGTGGCTGGGGCCGACATTGGCGAGATGCGTTCTTTGAGCAAGGCGGAAGGTGAAGCCTTCGGCCGCCGCGGCAGCGAACTGTTCCGCCGCATTGAAACCTTTGCCGTGCCGGTGATCGCCGCGGTGAACGGTTTCGCTCTGGGGGGCGGCTGTGAGCTGGCTATGGCCTGCGATATACGGCTGGCCTCGGAAAATGCGGCGTTCGCCCAGCCCGAGGTCGGCCTGGGCATTACGCCCGGTTTTGGCGGCACCCAACGGCTCGGGCGCCTCATCGGCCTGGGCAAAGCCAAAGAGTTGCTGTATACGGGCAACAAGATAAAAGCCGCGGAGGCGCTGGCTTTGGGCCTGGTCAACGCCGTGTATCCCGGTGACGCCCTCATGGGAGAAGCGGTCAAAATGGCGGAAAAGATCGCCTCCAATGCCCCCATTGCGGTGCGGGCCGCGAAAAAGGCGGTCAATGACGGGATAGAGGCCGATATGGACACGGCCTTGAATATCGAAGCGAAACTGTTCGGCCAGTGTTTTGAAAGCGAGGATCAACAAAATGCCATGACGGCATTCGTGGAAAAAAGACGCCCCGCTCCCTTCGTCAACCAGTAGCCCAAGGAGAATATCTTATGAAAATAGGCACCATCGGCGCCGGAACCATGGGTTCCGGCATCGCCCAGGCCTTTGCCGTGACCGCCGGTTACGAGGTGGTTCTTTGCGACATCAGCGAAGAGCTTGCGCTGGGCGGCAAGAAAAAAATAGAAAAGGTTCTTTCCCGGCAAGTGGAAAAAGGCAAGTTGGACCGGCAGGCATCCGATGCCGTCCTGGGACGCATCGTTACCGGGACCGTGGAAAAAACAGCGGACTGCGATCTGATCGTCGAGGCCGCGCTGGAGAACATGGCCGTCAAGAAAGAGCTTTTTGCCAAGCTGCAAGGCATTTGCAGCAAGGATGCCATCTTTGCTTCCAACACGTCCTCTTTGTCGCTCACCGAGTTGGCGGCCGGCCTTGACCGCACGGTGGTGGGCATGCACTTTTTCAACCCCGCTCCGGTGATGAAGCTGGTGGAAGTAACTGCTGGGCTGAACACGCCCAGGGATATCGTGGAAAAGGTCGTGGCCATCGCCACGGCGATCGGGAAAACGCCGGTAATCGTGGAAGAGGGCGCGGGCTTCGTGGTAAACCGCATCCTGATACCGATGATCAACGAAGCCATTGGAATCTACGCCGACGGCATCTCCACGGTGAAGGAAATCGATGTCGCCATGAAACTGGGCGCCAATCACCCCATGGGGCCGTTGGAACTGGGGGATCTGGTCGGTCTGGATGTGTGCCTGGCCATCATGGAAGTGCTGCAAAGCGAATTCGGCGACCCGAAGTTCCGGCCGCATCCGCTGTTGCGCAAAATGGTGCGCGGCGGCTTGCTCGGCAAAAAAACCGGAAAAGGTTTTTATGATTACAGCAAATAGGCCCGCGGCCGCATCCGGCTGACTGATCGATACAGGCTTCAACGGCCTCATGTCGGATGGGTATGCCCGACCTGCGGAAAACTTGAGAGCGTGGGCGTCTTGCCGCGCTCCAGTACTGCGAAACATAGATAGCAAGACATTTGTTACGCTGAGACAATGGTAAGTTCCGATGTCATTGTTCGCGGCAAGCGAGGCAATCCAGAGAGCGTACTGGACTGCCCCGGCGTCAAATGCCTTGCGAAGACGGAAACATACCCGGTTCGGATTGTGTCGGCATCTGTCAATCCCGCTCTAACGCGAATGATGGAGGCGTGTGGAGGCCCCTTTCGCTGCGACGGATCGTCGCCTCGTCTCGACGTCTGGATGAGCCACGGCGACAAGGTTACCGAACTGCCGCCGGGTTTCGCCGCGATCGCCGCCAACGATTCCTGCCGGATCGCCGCCATGGCCGACGAGGCGCGCCGGTTCTACGGGGTGCAGTTTCATCCGGAGGTCACGCACACCTCGAAGGGCAGGGAAATCCTGGCTCGTTTCGTGCATGAAATCTGCGGCTGCGGGCATGACTGG
>JAITKH010000240.1 GCA_031278535.1 Planctomycetota bacterium
CGATCGATATCCACCAGCGCCCTGATTTTACCGTCCAAGTCGCCGTTATGGCCGGCCTCGTCCGGGGCCTCGATATGGACGGCCACGAAATCGTGCCCATAAATATAGTCGAGGGCGGCCCTTCCTTTTCCGGCATAATTGGTGTCAAGATAGCCGGTGGCGCCCTCGACCGGGACAATCTCCATGCCGGCCAGCCGGCCGATGCCGCGCATCAGATCCACGGCCGCGATCAGACCGGCCGATCCAAGACCGTTCCGGGCCGCAAAGTTTTCCAGCGTCATGGTGGCGCCGCCGCCCCAGAGCCAAAGGCTGTTGGCCTGTTTCTTCCCCTCGGCCGCCCGCCTCCGGTTCACCTCGTAATTCGGCAGAAGCGTCCGGCTGGTGCGTTCCACTTCAAGCACCCATGAAGCGAACTGGCCCTGGGGAAGGTGCTCGGTTATATCCTTCCCCAGAATGTCGTGCGGCGGCGTACACTCGGGAACGCTCATTCCCGTCGATTCTATGAGGCAAAGGTGGCGATAACTAATGCCGGGGAAAAGCCTCACTCCTTCCACGCCCAAATCCCGATCAAGCTGCCCGATCAACTCCTTCCCCTCGGCGGTCGTTATGTGCCCCGCCGAGTAATCGTCCATAATCCGGTCTTTCACCGTGACCAGGTTGGCGCGAAAGGCGGCATCGCCCGGGGGTATCCCGACACCCATGGCGGCCGCCTCCAGGGCGGCCCGGCCGGTGTACCCCGTCTTCGGATCATATCCCAGAAGGGTAAGGTTGGCCACGTCCGATCCCGGGTGCATGCCATCCGGAACCGTGGTGGCAAGCAAAAGGCGGCCTTCCCTGGCAATGGCGTCGAGGGATGGAGTCCTTGCCAGCTCCAAGGCGGTTTTAGCGTCACGCTCCGGACAGGGATCGTCCGCGGCGCCGTCGGGAACGACAAGGATATATTTCATGCGCTTCTCTTCCTCCGGCCAGGACGCCATCCCGGCGACGCCCCGCCCCTTTTCAAACCGGTTCGTCGACCGGATACCAATGCGGCAGGCGGAAGCACAAACCGCAGACCTCGCCCACTTCGGGACCGGGCGAACGGCGGCCCTTTTGGACGCGGACATCCTGATCGCCCACCCTGACCTGATAATCCACGATTTCCCCCAGGAAGGCCTTGCGCGTAACTAGGCCGCGCAAGCCGGAAACGGCGTCGAAATCGATCTCGGACGGCCTGGAAGCCAGGAACAGCGGAGCCTTCAGGCGCAACAATCCCTCCGGCGGCCCCATGTCCCGGGGCATTATTGTGGATCCGTCCGGCGTACAGAGCCCCTCGGCGCCGGGAACGAGACGGAGAAAATTGGAAAGCCCGATGAATCCGAACACAAATTTGTTGGCGGGATTGTTGTACACCCGCAGGGGAGTGTCTATTTGCTGCGAAACGCCGAAATTCATCACCAGGATGCGATCCGAAAGGGCCATGGCCTCGGCCTGGTCGTGGGTGACGTAAATGATGGAAAACCCGTATTTTTTCTGCAGATCCTTTATCTCGAAACGCATTTCCTCCCGAAGGTGGGGATCGAGGCTCGAAAGCGGCTCGTCCAAAAGCATCACGTCCGGATTGATGGCAAGGGCGCGAGCCAGGGCAACCCGCTGCTTGCCGCCGCCGGAAAGATCGGCCGGTCCGCCCTTCGCCTCGGCAAGCAGGTTGGTGGAGGCGAGCGCGTCACCGACGCGGCGTTCGATCTCGGAGGCGGGGAGTTTCCGCAAGCGGAGGGGAAAAGCAACGTTCTCGTACACGGACAGGTGCGGCCAAATGGCGAAGGCTTGAAACACCATGCCGAAATCGCGCTTTTCCGGCGGAAGGTAAAAGTTGCCGCTCCGGGAGGAAAGGAGGCGATCGCCCACCCGGATCTCTCCCCCGTCCAAATCCTCGAAACCGGCCAGCATCCGCAGGGTAGTGGTCTTGCCGCAGCCGGAAGGGCCGAGCATGGAGAAACATTCTCCCCGCTCCACTTCGAGGTTCAGGCGGTTTACGGCAATCACCTGGCCAAAGCGCTTGGTAACATTCGCCAGTCTCACATGGGACATGGGCGGAATCCTCCCCGAGTCAGCTTCCACTCCGCTTCCTGGTGATCCGGTTGATGAAAATCTGCCCGATGACGATGATGACCAGGGCGACGCCGGCCATGGCGGCCGACATCACTGTTTCCCCGTCCTCGTTCAACGTGTAAATCGCCACCCCGATAGTCCTGGTGGTGGGGGCGTAAAGCATGATGGAGACGGTGAGCTCCCGGAGAGACGGCAGGAAAATGAGGAAAAACGCGGCGATCATGCCAGGCCGCACCAATGGCAGGACGATATCCCGCAGGGCCTGCCACGTGGTGGCGCCGGAGGCGCGGGCCGCCTCCACCAGGGAGTCGTGGATCTGCTCCAGCGCCGCCGAGTTGGCCTTGAGGGAAAAGGCCATGTAGCGGGCAATGTAGGCGACGAAGATGATCCAGACGGTATTATACAGGTTGACGCCGTATTTGCCGCTCCAGGCGAGGATTACGCCCAGAGCGATGACCGAGCCCGGCACCGAGAAGGGAAGCATCCCGAGGAATTCGAGGAGCCCCTTCCCCCGCACCCGCATCTTGACGATGACGTAGGAGATCATCACGCCGGCGAACATGGTGACCAGGGCCGCCCCGAAGCCGAGAACTACCGAGTTCCAGATGGCGTCGCGGGTGACCTGGTAGTCAAAGAGGATGAACTTGTAGTTGTCGAGCGAGAGGTTCTCCATCGTGAAGGAAAGTCCGTAGGTCCTCAAGCCCCCAACCAGAAAGATGACCACGGTCGGGAGGATGATGGTAAAGCCGATATAGGCGAGACAGACGACGAGCAAGGGATAGCGAAGCCCCCGAAGTTTCAACTCCATCGGCCGGAAGCTCTTGCCGGCGATGATCTGGTAACGCCCCCTGCCCTGTATCCGGTTCTGAAGCCAGATGATGACGGCCGCTGCCGTCACCAGCACGGAGGCGAGAACGGTACCGGTGCGGATGGAGGCGAAATTTCCGGCCGATTCGTGGATGCGCTGGTAGATCAGGGTGGGAATGTTGAAAATGCCGTTCTCGATTCCCAGCACGGCCACGGTTCCGAAATGAGCCATGGAATAAAGCATGATGAGGAGAGCGCCGGAAAGGATGCTTGGAAGGACCAGGGGAATGGTGATTTTCCTGGTGATGGTGAAGAGGCCGGCGCCCGAGATGCGGGCCGATTCCTCGAGGGTCGGGTCCATGCGCTCCAGGGCGCCGCATACCTGAATGAAGACGAATGGGAAAAGGTACATCACCTCCACCAGGATGATCCCATAGTAGGAATAAATATTGAAGACCGGACCGTCCAGGTTGAAGACGTCCATGAAGAAACGGTTTATGTAGCCGGCCCGGGGAGAGAGGAGCATCTTCCAGGCCATGGCCCCGATAAAGGAAGGAAGCATGAAGGGAACCAGGAACATGCCTTTCATGAGCTGCTTGTAGGGAATGTCGGTCCGGGTGACGAGCCAGGCGAAAAAAGTTCCGACAACGGTGGAGCCGACGGTGGTGCCGCTGGCGATGAAGAGCGAATTCAGGAGCGCCTCGTAGGTATCCGATTCGCCCAACACCTTGAACACGTCGTGGCCGTTGAACGAAGTGACGGCCAACCGGAAAAACGTCGCGGCCGCCGCCCACGCCCCCCGGTTCCGGAAGGCGGCAGATACGTCGGCCAGCGTCAGGCTGCCGCCGCTGAAGAAGGCGTTGACGAGAATCAGGAGCACCGGAACCGCCACCACGACGACCAGGACGGCGATGGAAAGGAGCAGGATGATTTCCGCCGCCCCGAAACGCCGTTTCCCGCCGATTGTGTTCATATAGCCGTCTCCTTCAGCGCCCCGGAGTCGAACCAGTGGAGATTGAGGAACGTTACGGCGCAGGATTCGCCTTCCTTGAAAATCAGCCCCCGGGACATTGCCTCGTGCGTTTCCAGGACGGCCCGGATTTTCGCCCCGTCCACGTCAATCAGGTAATCCATCATGGCGCCGAGAAAACTTGCGCGTCTGATTACGCCGGAAAGGCATCCGGCGCCAGGGAGCGGTTTCGGCCGGGAAATGACTATGTCCGAGGGGCGGAAGGCCGCGGTCCAGGCTTCCGCCTTCCCTTCGGGGCCGGGCCAGGGTATGGGCTGGGCGCCGCCGCCGGCCAGAAGCTTTCCCCCGTCGGAACGCGTCGGAAGGAAATTGGCGACGCCCATGAAACCGAAGACAAAGGCATCGGCGGGGTTTTCATAAATCTCCGCGGGGGAACCAATTTGGCGTATCCTTCCCCGACCGTCCATCACCGCCATACGATCGGATATCACCAGGGCCACCTCCTGATCGTGGGTGACATACAGGACGGTGACCCCCAGTTTCCCCTGGATTTCCTTGATCTCGAAACGCATCTCCTCCCGGAGATTGGCGTCCAGGTTGGAAAGCGGTTCGTCCAGAAGCATCAGCGAGGGCCGGGCGGCAAGGGCGCGGGCCAGAGCCACCCGCTGCTGCTGGCCGCCGGACAATTCGGACGGCAGGCGATTCTCCAGCCCCTTCATATTGACCAGGGCAATGGTTTCAAGCGTCCGTCGTTTCAATTCCTCCGGATTCCAGCCGGCGATTTTCAACGGATAGGCGACGTTCTGGAATACCGTCATGTGCGGCCAGACCGCATAATCCTGGAACACCACGCCCAAACCGCGCCGGTCGGGAGGAATGTTGACGCCGCCTCCGGCGTCGTATACAACCGTCCCACCGATGGCGACGCGCCCGGCATCCGGGGCCTCGAACCCGGCTATCAGCCGGAGCATGACCGTCTTGCCGCAGCCGGAAGGACCGAGGAGGGTAAAGCATTCGCCCTGGTTCACCGCCAGGTTGAGGTCCGAATGGACCCGGTGGCTCCCGTACGCCTTGGTCACACCCTCCAGCCGAATGTCTGCCATGAATGCCCCCCTCCCGTTCCCCGCCATGCCGATCCCAATCCGGAAACCGTCCCGGATTGTTCTTTCGTCATTTCCTTCCTTGCAGAATATCGGTGAATTTTTTGATAATTATTTCCTTGTCGGTAAGAATCTTGTTGTAGTCAATCTGGATGGCCCGCTTTATCGCCTCGTCGGCCGGGGGCATGACGATCACGTCGGGGATCTTGACGTCGCTCCTGACCGGCAGGGTCCCTTCCCCGGCGATGAGAACCTGTGCTTCGCCGGAAACCAGGAAATCGACGAATTTCTTGGCCGCCGAAAGGTTGGGCGTTCCCTTGAAGATGGCGATGGGGCTCGGCACCACCAGCATCTCGGGCGGATAGGCGAGGCCGAGCGGCGCACCCTTGGATATTTTGTCATTCGTAATGTAATCCACGGCCAGGCTGGCTACCAGATCCCCCGAGGCGGTATCGTCGATCACCTGGCCGGATCCCTTGCCGATGCGGGCGCTGTTCTTGCCCAGTTTCTCGAAGAACTCCCAGCCGAATTTCTCGGCCAGCAGGGCGACGGACATGTAGGACGTACCGGACAGGGCCGGATTGGCAATGCCGAAGGCGCCCTTGTATTCGGGCTTGAAAAGATCGGACCATTCCTTCGGGGGCGTCTTGATGAAACGGGTATTGTAGCCAATTCCGAGGGTGCCGAGGCGGGCGGCGGTAAAGGAGCCGTCGTAATCAGCGCCGAAGGGATTCAGTATCTGGCCGAAATTGGCTGGCTGGTATTTTTCCAGCAGGCCGTCCAGCCGCATTTTGAAGAAATCGGGAACCTCGCTGGTCCAAATGATATCGGCGAGTATCTTTCCCGACTCGCGTTCGGCCGCGATTTTCGCCATGAGCTTGCCGGCGCCGGCCGACTGATAGTCCATCGACACTTCGGGATGCTTTTTCAGGAAACCGTCGCGGAGGCTTCCGATAAGCGACTCCTTCATGGAAGTATACACGATCAAATTTTCCCCGGCCGGGAGGATGGGGGAAAGCGCCAGCAGGCATGCCGCCAGGCACACACCGAGTCCCGTTCTCATGTGAACTCCTTTTTGAAAAAAAGAACCGACTTACCCGGCCGTCCACGGCGAATGCCACGGACGGCCCAACGGCAGCATTCTACTTCGCGAGGGGAGAAACACCACACTTTTTTTCCCGTGGACGTTTCACGCACGGGGCTTGCGTATCCGAACAACCCCGTTTTGCGCGGGATTGCCCGGAAGCGTCAACCTTTCCGGCGGCATTTCCAGGGCGGGCGTTCACGGGCCAAAAAGATTTTTTGCCAGGCATGCGTCCGGGAATCCCTGAAAAACGGCTTCCCTGGCCCGCAAACGCCCGTTTTCCAGGAGCCGGTTTCCCCAAACAGTGCGGCGTTATCGAAAATCCAGACGCATACGCCCGGGTTGGCGTTGAAGCCGGCGGGATTGCGGCAATCAATCTTGGCTGGAAAACTTTCCGCTCCGCCACACGTTTTCA
>JAITKH010000273.1 GCA_031278535.1 Planctomycetota bacterium
AGAAAACAAAGCGGCGTAATTCGTCAACAGGCTCTAACTTATCTTCGACGGTACAAATGCAGGGTGGCAACTTGCGCCGCTTCAGGGCCAGGGATTTCCTGTTGCCTTATCCTGAAAAAACCGCTATGCTTTTTTCCACTTTCCGATACCGAATTGGAGACTCCGTGGTTTCAGCCAAATGGCTGGTTAAGCCGGATCCCGGACCGGCGGCGGAGGAAATTGCGAAAAAGTTGGGCGTTTCGCGAATTCTGGCGCGGATCCTGGCCCAGCGCACCTCCCCTCCGACGCCGGAAAACGCCAGGATTTTTCTCTCGGCTTCGCTCGGCGTTCTTGTGCCGCCCTGGCTCATGAACGATATGGAAAAGGCAGCCGACCGTTTGGTGCGGGCCATCCGTGATCGCCAGCCAGCCATCGTCTATGGCGACTACGACGCCGACGGCGTCACCGCCTCCGCCCTGATGATTCGGGCCTGCCGGGCCGTCGGCTACAGCCTTGATTGCCGCCTTCCCTCCCGCTTCGAGGACGGATATGGAATTTCTCCGGACTTTCCCGCCCAGGCAATCAGGGCGGGGACAAAACTGGTGATCACCGTCGATTGCGGCACTTCGGAGCATGAAAATATTGCCCGGCTTAGAGATGGGGGCGTGGATGTGATTGTCTCCGATCACCATGAACCTGGGGAAAGAGGCCTGCCGCCCGGCGCCTGCGCCGTTCTTAATCCCAAACGCGTCGATTCCTCCTACCCCTTCCGCGAACTCACCGGCGTCGGCGTCGCCTTCAAGCTTGCCTGGGCCGTGTACGAGCGGCTGTCCGGGACGAAAAAAATCGAGCCCCATCTTCGGAAAACGCTCCTTTCCCTTCTCCCTCTGGCTGCCATCGGCTCCATCGCCGATGTGGCGCCGCTCGTGGGAGAAAATCGATCCATCGTCGCCCAAGGCCTGCGGGAGATGCGCAATTCCCTCCCCGGCATCACCGCCCTCCTTGAGGTATGCCGGCTGGAAAACCAGGAGCTGACCGCCCGCCACGTCGCCTTCCTGCTTGCCCCCCGCTTGAACGCGGCCGGACGCATGGGCGCGGCTGACGCGGCCCTGGAACTGTTGATCGACGACGATCCGGCCCATGCCCGGGCAATGGCCGCAGCCCTGGACCGCCAGAATAGCGAACGCCAAGCGCTCTGCCAAAGCATCGTGGAAGAGGCGACGAGCGAGGCGGAAAAAAACGGCGTTTCCGATGCCCCCGCCGTCGTGGTGGCCAGGGATGACTGGCATGAAGGCGTGATTGGTATCGTTGCCGGCCGCCTGGCTGAAAAATTCTCCAAGCCCGCGGCTGTTATTGCCTTTCCAGGCGGGCAGTATTTGGGCCGCGGTTCGGCCCGTTCGGCCAACGGCTTGAATTTGTACCAGGTCATGGCGGATTCGGCCGCACACCTTATGTCCTTCGGCGGCCACGAATTGGCGGCCGGCTTTACCCTGTCCCGGGACAAGATGCCCGCATTCCGGGAATCATTCCTCAAAGGATGCGAATCGCAAACCCGCCGGAATCGTATCGGCCCCGCCCTCTGGATTGACATGGAGATCGGCATATCCGACCTCAATCTCCGGTTGATACGGGAATTGGATTTCCTGTGCCCTCTGGGACATGGAAACCCAGAACCAAAATTCATGATACGTTGCGTTCGTATGGCCGGCCTCCCCCAACTTTCGCGGGGTCAGGTCGGAAATTTTCATTTCAACGTCTCCCAGGCGGGAACTTCCTTTCGGGCAGTGGCTTTCGGCCGCCCGGACCTCCTCTCCCTCCTCGAAGCTGCCGGACGCAGGCCCATCGACATCGTCTTCACTCCGGAATTGAATCGGTATTTTTCGCCTCCCCGCCTGGAACTTCGGGTGGAGGATCTTCGGCCTTCGGAATCGGTACGGGAAAACATATCTCCGGTTTTCCCCCGGATGACGAGGTCATGATTCCGGGAAATCGAGTGCTCCATAAAATCCCAATCTTTGATTGAGACGTTGCGGAACGCGAGAACAGCGTATCTCCTTATCAAATCGGCGGTTGTCCGGGACAAAAAAAGTCTGGATTTTTGTACGGCCGAAATTGAGGCGATCCCGGCGTCTTCTTCTTCCGTAACCGCAATGATAGAAGAATGTTAAAGCAGATACGGGAAAAGTTGATTTTGTTTATAATTTACGTATCTATAGCGTAGAGTTTATTTACTATGCAATAGAAGGTTATTTAAGTGGTTATATCATGCATATCACGAATAACTTCGTCACATTGCACAACTGAAGCCGATTGTGTTTATCCGATGCGTTTTCGTATTTGACAACCTCCGTGACGGAGGTATGATCCTTCCTGTCGATGTCAAGCCGCACTTGCGTGGTTTTATCCACGGAAAGCGCCCGACTGACACAAGGCTTGACGGAGTTTTCACTTCATTCCTGGCAGGTCGCAGATGGGCTAAGGTTTGCAATTTTCCCTCGTCGAGGGAAGGGGGGTGTTTTGTTGTCATTGACGACGGAAACGGTACTGGCCGGCCTTCAGGAATGGCTTGGCCGGAATATGCCGGAGCCTCTTTATAAACAATGGTTTGACCAGATAGAGATCCTGTCCCTGGATGAATCCGGCCTTGAACTGGGAGTTCCGAACCGTTTTTTCAAGGAACGGATTGAAATGGCCTATCGCGGCCTTCTGGGCGAAGCGGTTCAAGCAGTTCTGGGCATGCGGGTGGAAGTGACGGTTTCTGTTTCGCCCCGGCTTTTTGCCGCGTTTCGCAAGGCGCGGGAGCGGGATCTGGCGGAAGCGGCCAGAATGGGCGTTCCCGAAATGGTCGAAAATCCGGATGCGCCGCCGGCCGTCAAACCGGTTTCCGCCACCTCGGTGGCCGGCCTTGATCTTGATCCCGCCTTTACTTTCGAAAATTTCGTTGTCGGGAGCGGCTTATGCCTGTACCACGGCGTCGCTCTCCGGGCGGTGGAACAGCCGGGCGAATATGGGCGGATTTATATTTGCGGCCAGCATGGCGTCGGAAAAACGCATCTTCTCCAGGCAATTTGCCACGCGTCGCTTCGGGATCGGCCGGATGCGTCGGTCATCTATGTCACCAGCGATCGTTTCGTGGCCGAGTTCGGCGCCGCCAACGCCTCCGGCACTGTCCGGGACTTCCGCCGGCGATATCAAGCCGCCGATCTCCTCGCCTTCGACGATCTCCAGATCATGGGCGTCGGAAGCAAGACAGCCAGCCAAGCCGAATTGCTTCGCCTCATTGACGATTTTGCCGCCAAGGGAAAGCAGCTGGTTTTCGCCGCTTCGTGCATCCCGGCCGAATTGGAAGGGGTCGATCCGAAGCTTCGAGATCGACTGGGGGCCGGTTTTGTTGATCGCATCCGCTTGCCGGATGCCAAAACGCGCCAGGAACTGATTGTCCGGAAAATGCGCGCGCGCGGAATCGATTTGCCCTTGGCAATGGTCAAAACCATGGCTGACAGCCTGGCCGGCAATGTCAGGAAAATCGAGGGCGCGGTGAGCCGGTTGGCTGCCATGATCCATATAGAAGGCAATTTTCCAACGCTTTCCTGCATTCGGATGGCCCTCGAGGTATCTCCTCCACCGGCCCGGAAATCGGTCCTCACTTTCTCCGACGTCATCGCGGCCACGGCGGAGGAATTCGGTCTCGCCCCGGAAGCCCTGTCCGGGCGCGGCCGTACCCTGGCAATCAGGAGGGCCAGGCAAATCGCCGCCGTACTCTGTCGCCAATTGGTCGGCGGCCGCCTTGACGAACTCGGGAAAGTGCTGGGCGGGCGCAGCCATGCCACCATCATTTCAATAATCAAGAATGTTTCCCCGGAACTCTTTTCCTCCGGGCTTGACGGCCACCCGGCGGAACGCATTCTTTTTCGTCTCGGCATCCCCATCAAGCCCGAAGACATCCTGGACCGGCAGAAAAGCCTGTTTCCCAATCCCGGGGCTCCGGCGGCGGAAGGCGCATCAAAATGACGCGATGAAGAGCGGCGCGTGTTCCAGGTAATCGCTTGAGGCGAGAAGATACCGCGTCTTTCCAATCAGGCAGTCTGCCCCGGCGCGGGGGCGGGCAATGCCGTCGGCGCCATGAATGTGGCCGAACAGGCAATAGTCCACACCCTGACCGCCGATGCGATCGGTGATCGGGGTGGGAAGGCCGTCTTCGCCGAGAGGCGGATAATGCGTCAGCAGCACCCGGATGCCGGCATCGGCCGGGAACGAGGACAGACATGCCTCCAGCCGCAGCAATTCGCGGGCGCGGATCTTTTCAGGATCATTCTCCCGCTCCGGTTTGCGGATTCCGGTCCGCTCCTGCCCCCCGTCGCCCCGAACATCCGGCCATTTGACAAAGGGAAAATCCCAGAGACGCGTCCCGGTCACGGCAAGGCGTCCCAGGCGCAGGCAGTTGTTCTGGATGAAATGGATGCCGGGAAGGTCGAGGACGGCAAGTTTGGCGAGGGAACTCCACCAGTAGTCGTGGTTGCCCCGGATCAGCGCTTTCCGTCCAGGGAGGGCGGCGAGCCACTCCAGATCGGGTTTGGCATCCTCCAGGCGCATGCCCCAGGAAATGTCGCCCGGAATCGCCACCAGATCTTCCGGTCTCACCAGCCGTCGCCAGTTCGCGGCCAGCCGATCC
Organism: Planctomycetota bacterium; assembly: GCA_031278535.1. Classification (GTDB taxonomy): domain Bacteria; phylum Planctomycetota; class SZUA-567; order SZUA-567; family SZUA-567; genus JAJBSZ01. The sequence continues at coordinate 4,652 of JAITKH010000273.1, forward strand.
GCATGGTTTTCCCAACAGGGACCAAAGATATCCATCGGTTTCGGGCGGGCGAAGGAGAGGTGGGGATCGGACAGGACGAAAAGACGCCGATTCGGGCCGCCATTCCCTGATTCCGGCATCAGTCGGCCCGAAAGGATAAGCCCAATTCGGCGAGCCGTTTCTTGATTTCAATCAGGGATACCCTGCCGAAATTCTTGGCGCCGGCCAAATCCGCCTCGGATCTGGAGACCAGATCGCCGATGGTGGCAATGCCCAATGTCTCCATGCACTTCCGGGCGCGGATGCCAAGCTCCAGATCGTCAATGGACTTGGCGAGGATTTCTTCGCCGGCATTCCGCTTTTGCCGCTCGAAGACCTGGCGGGTGGCCGCGTCCTCGCGCATCATGCCGAGGCGCAGCCCCTTGGCGGCGAGCATTTCCTTGATTTCCCTGAGGCTGGTCTCGCCGAAATTCTTGTAGGCGAGCATCTCCGCCTCGGTACGCTTGATCAAATCCCCCAAGCACATGATGCTCATGCTGGCGAGGCAGTTCCGGCTGCGGACGGAAAGTTCGAAATCGGAGACGGGAAATCGGAGGATGGCCTCCATTCGTTCCGATTGTTTGGTTTCTTCGGGAGAATAATACATGTTGGAGGCGGCGTCGGTATTGGCGAGGAAGAGTTTGGCCCGGCGGTTGGTCGGGGCAATGGACAGCGCCCGGCGGCAGCAGACGGCGGCCTTTTCGTAATCTTCCTCGTCCTCGTATATCAGCGCGAGGTTGAGACAGGCGTTGACGTATACCCGCAGGGAATCCGGCCCGATGCGGCTGTAATAATCCTTGGCCAAGGCGTCGAGCCCGCGCAAGTCGGCAAGATAGGCGGCTCGGAACAGGCATTCGGCATAATTGGGCATGATGTCGAGGGAGCGCCGGTAGCAGTCCAGCGCTTCCTGGTAGCGGCCCATATCCTCCAGTACCCGTCCGAGGTGAAAATCGAGTTCCGGCTTGTCGGAGAACTGCCTGCGTTGACTTTCGGCCAAGGCCATGGCCTCTTCCAGCCGGCCCAGCCGACGGAGCGAATCAATGGGTTTCAGAGCGAAGGGGGCGGATGTGGGGGCGGCCTGGGCGGCCTGCCGGAAGCACTCCAGCGCTTCTTCATCCCTGCCGGCGCGCTCCAAACCAAGACCGATAATCATGGCGCCGATCGGGTGCCGTGGCGTTTTTTCCGCGTTGGCCAGGGCGTTTGGAAAATCGCCCAATGCCAGCCATGCCGCGGCTGTCCGCGCCGCGCCGTCGGAAAGGGGGGCGAGGGAAGGGATCAGTTTCTCAATCTCCTCCCGCCAGTCATCGTGCCCGGCGATGGCGGAATCAAGATAGAAAAGTTCTTCCAGATCAGGCGCGTCGGCAGTGAGGATATCGGCGGCTGTCGCGGAAAGGGTTGCGGTCATGGCTTTTCAGTTGCCTCCATGGGCCATAAAAATTCCTGACCGGGAGACGGACGGCCTCCCGGCCGGAACGCATTATTTTATTCCGCGGGGGAGAGGAAGGCAAGCGATTTTCTTGAGCCGAATCCGCGGCCCCGGGGAGTACGCGTCGAAATTTGCTTCATCCTGGCGTCCGAACCAAGTTGCTGGCCAAGCGATGACGTGCTGGAACACGATGCAGGCAACGAGAAAAGAACGAAACCTCCGCAAAGCGCAAGGACAAAATCCGTATCGGGGAAAATCATCTTCCCGTCTCCGCGCTTCGCGTTGCTTCGCCGCCCCAAAGCCGCCAGGCCGCCGCCGCCATTTTTTCAGCCGCGTCGCCGCCGGGCAGGGAGGAAAGGCGGATTGCCGGCGCTCCCGGGAAATACCTTTCCCAAGGGCACCCTTCGATGCGCCCGGGCAAATCCGCCTTGTTCAGGACCACGAGGACGGACGGCCCGACGGCATCCCTCCCGGCCAGACTTTCGGCTACGAGTCGCGCCGCCTCCCCTGCCTCCCTGTTCCAGGGAAGGGACGCGTCGCAGACAAAAGCCACCGTTTCAGCCAGCCGTACGTGCGTTTCGGCCCGCCTTCTCGCCTCCAGGTCCGTTCCGACGGCGGCAGGCGAAAAGCCGGGCAGATCGCCCGCCAATACCGAAAATCCGCCCATCTCCACCGGCTCGTCAACCGCGTCGCGGGTGGCGCCGGCCTCCGCGTGGACATAGGCCCGTTCGTAGCCGGCCAAGCGGTTCAGCAGGCAGCTTTTGCCGGCATTGGGCGGGCCCGCCAGGACCAGCCTGCGCGTCAGCAGCAGTTTTTCCGGAAAGGGCCCCAGGCCGGCGCGGAATTCCAGCACAGCCGCCGCCTGGGTCTGGGTGACGCACCCTCCCAGGAGCGCGTCCAGCAAAGAATCCCTTTCTTCCGCCGGGGCCGCCGCGACGGATTCGAGCGAACGGAACCCGTTTGCCGCAAAATACTCGCGGACGCCGCTCCCGATGACCCGGCCGCCATGGGTCATCAGGATGCGGAAGCCGGACAGCGGCTTCGCCAACATGACTTCGTCCAGGGGCGAAGCCTCTCCGGCCCAGAGCCACCCATATCGCAGCTCATTTTGCAATAATATGTTGCGCCGAGATTGCGGCGGCCGGTCCGCCCGGCCCAGCCGGTTGTCGAGGACGGCGGACAAGATTTCCTCGTCGCTCCAGGCCTCGAAAATACCCAGCGCCCCCGTCTTCGCGGAACTTGCCTGCAGGAAAAGCCTTGCGGCCGATTCGGACATGGCTTCCTCCTCCTTCCCCGGACTGGCGGACGGCAATGGCGCACTTTCCAGAAAAGGCGACCGCTGTTTCCATTTTCATCTGCTCTTGTAAAAAAAAATCTCCCGCCTGTCAACTTTTACTTTTTGGGGAACACACTGTTAGGAAAAGACGGCGGGCAGGCTGGATTTGCAGCCGGAGTTTGCCCTTGACATACGATATATGGGGGAATAAGATTATTAGCGCCACTAATGGTAGTGTTCGTAATAATGCCAGCAAATTTCCGGCGTTAGTGGAAATCTGTTCCGGTATTCATTGAAGAAGGCAGGGATGCGTTGCCCCTTCTGCAAGGTTGACGACGACAGGGTTATTGACACCCGACTGTCGGAGCACGGCTTGGTCATCCGCCGCCGCCGGGAATGTCTCGGGTGTAACAGGCGTTTCACCACTTACGAACGCCTGGAAGAGATGCCGCTGCGGGTAATCAAGAAATCCGGCCAGCGCGAGCCGTACAACCGCCGGAAAATCCTGGACGGCGTCGAAAGAGCGGTGGAGAAACGGCCGGTTTCGGCCGCCGAGGTGGAAAGCCTGGCCGACTCCCTGGAGCGCGAACTCCTGGACGGCGGGGAAAGGGAGATTTCCAGCCGGGTCATCGGCGAACTGGTCATGGTGCGTCTGCGGGACTTGGACGAAGTGGCCTATGTCCGCTTCGCTTCGGTGTATCGGGAATACAAGGCGCTGAAGGAATTCATCAGGGAAATCCGGACCATTTCTCCGAAAAACGCCGGCAGAAGAAAATGCCGGACGGGAACGGTCATTTTTGCGGGGCCGTTGGCCGACACCGGCGGGGAAGGGCAAGGCGATCCGGAAAAGGCGCACCCGTAGGCGGAAACCGGATGAACCGGGGGCGCTCCCCGTACAGTCTCAAGCAACGATTGAGACTGTACGGAACACTAGGGAAAAAGGTTAGGAGAGAGCATGTCCGGCATTGCCTGCGTCACCAAGCGCGACGGCAAAAAGGTTCTTTTCAATTCGACGAAAATCGGCGATGCCATTTTTGCCGCCGCCCGGGCGGTGGGAGGCGAAAACCGCCAATTGGCCGACGACATCGCCGGTCTTGTGGTCACGCTTCTGGAAAAACGGTACGGGGACGGGGAAGCCCCCGGCATCGAGGACATCCAGGACATGGTGGAAAAGACCCTCATCGAAACCGGGCATGCCAAAACCGCCAAGGCGTACATCCTCTACCGGGAAAACCGGGCCAGGGCCAGGGCTCGGATGCGGGTGCGGAAGGATAACGCCCATTCCGCCGCCGACTCCACCGACATCCATCTCCTGGTCGACCCGGGAAGCCAGGCCGAGTATTTCCAATGGGATCGCTCCCGCATCGCCCTGGCCCTGGCGCGCGAGGCGGGGCTGGATCCGGCCGAATCCGATTCGATTGCCAAGGTCGTGGAACGGCGGGTGCTTTCCTCGGGCCTTTCCAGGATTTCCACCAGCCTTGTCCGCGAGCTCGTCGACAACGAGCTTTTCGAGCGGGGGCATCAGAAAACGCTGGAGAAACAGGCTGTCATCGGCCTCCCGAAATACGACATCGAGAAACTCATCGTCTCCAAATCCAAGGAGAACTCGAACATCTCGGCCAACAATCCCGAGGCCATCAACCTGGCCATCGCCGAGACGGTCCTGAAGCAATACGCCCTGCGGGAGATATTCTCGCCCGAAGTGGCTGACGCCCACCGGGAAGGCGTCGTCCACCTCCATGATCTCGGCTATCCCACCCGGGTCTATTGCTCCTCCCATTCGCTTGAATACCTGAAGAAATACGGATTGCAACTGGAAAACCTGGACACCAGCTCCGCCCCGGCCAAGCATGCCCGCACCCTGAACGGCCACCTGAACACCTTTCTCGCCTCCATGCAGGCCTATTACGCCGGCGCCCTCGGGGTGGCCTACATCAACATCATGTACGCTCCGCTGGTGGAAGGCATGTCGGACGGCGAAATGCGCCAGGAGGCGCAGCACCTGATTTTCTCCTCCAGCCAGAACGCCTTTTCCCGCGGTGGCCAGACCCTGTTCCTCGATTTCAATATCCATACCGGCATACCGGCCTATCTCAAGAAGGTCAGGGCCGTCGGACCGGGTGGAAAATACCTCGATCGCACCTACGGCGATTTTTCCGACGCCGCCACCCGTTTCACCCGGGCCATGCTGGACGTCTGGGCCGCCGGCGATCAATACGGGCATGTCTTCGCCTTCCCGAAATGCGACTTTCACATCAACCACGAGACCTTCGACGATCCGGCCCAGACCGCCATCTTCGATTACGCTTGCCAGATCGCCGCGAAAAACGGCACCCCGTACTTCATCTTCGACCGGGACGAAGTGACCCTCTCCGCCTGCTGCCGCCTGCGGACGGTGATCGAAGACGCCCACATGATCCAGCATCCGGAGTCGATGCGTTTTTGCGGCTTCCAGAACGTAACCATCAACCTTCCCCAGTGCGCCTTCCGGGCGGGAAGGGGCAACCAGTCCAGGATGTTCGCGGAAATCGAGAAGGCGCTTGACATTTGCGTCAAGGCGCATCTGCAGAAGAAGCGCTTCGCCCGCGTCCTCATGTCCGGCCCCTCCATGCCGCTCTGGCAGATCGGAAAAACGGCGGCGGACGGGCGGCCCTATGTCGATCTCGACAAGGCCACCTACATCGTCGGCGTCATCGGCCTGAACGAATGCCTGGCCTACCTCACGGGGAAGGAACTCCATGAGGATCCCGAAACGCTCCGACTCGGCATGAAAATCATTTCCTACCTCTATTTCTGCGTCAAGGAAATGGACCGGAAGCACGCCATGAAGATAACCATCGAGGAATCGCCGGCCGAATCGGCGGCCCGCCGGCTGGCGAAGATCGATCTGAAACGCTTCCCCGCCGCCGCCGATTTCATGCGCGGCGATTGCGGCGGCGACGAGGTGTATTATACCAATTCCGTCCACCTCCGGCCCGACGCCGGGAACGGGATTGTCGATCGCATCATGAAACAGGCCATGTTCCATAACCTGATCGAATCGGGGGCCATCATCCACGCCTTTGTCGGCGAGTCGAGACCCTCGGCCGGGGCGATAGCCAGCCTGGTCCGGAAAACCTTCGAAAAGACCAAGGCGGCGCAGCTCACCATCAGTCCCGAATTCACCATTTGCCGATCCTGCCACAGGGTGGGGAACGGCATCAGCCAGAAATGCCCGCATTGCGGGGCGGTAAACCTGTCGGGCATCGTCCGGACGGACGCTGCCGAAGGCGTGGTGGACGCCTGGAGCCGCGACGCCCTGGCCAAGTTCGATCGGGCCGAAGCGGCCTGTTGCGGAGCCTGACGGCGATGGCGGACGGGAACGCCGGGTTCGACCTGCGCGGCCTCATTGCCAACTCGCTCCTCGAATGGGAGGATCATGTGGCGGCGGTGGCGGTGGCCGGCGGCTGCAACCTGCGCTGCCCCTTCTGCCACAGTTGGCGCTATGTCACGGGATTGGCGGACTTGCGGCCGCTCGACGCGGAGGAGTTGTTCCGGCTGCTTGAACGGCAGAGCGGCTGGATAGACGGGGTGGTCTTTACCGGCGGCGAGCCGACCCTGCAGCCCGGCCTGGCCGGCATGATGCGCCGGGCCCGCGCCCTCGGGGCGCGAATCAAGCTTCATACCAACGGCTCCCGTCCCGGGGTGGTGCGGAAGCTGTTGCGGGAGGGGTTGCTGGATCTCCTGGCGCTCGACTACAAGGCGCCGCTGGATGGCCGCCTTGCCGCGGCGACGGGACTGGAGGACGGCGGCGCCCTGGCGGCTGCGGTGCGGGAAACGTTCGTTCTGGCGGCGGGGGCGGGAGTGGAGCGGGAATACCATACCACCCTGGTTCCGGGATTCGTGGACGAGGAGGCTTTCGCCGAGATGGCGGAGCGATTGGACAGGGGCGGGCTCTGGATTCTCCAGCAATTCGAGAACGGCGACTGCCTGGATCGGAGGTTTTCCGGTTCTCCCCGGTACGGGGGGGAGGCGCTGGAACGGCTGGCGGCCAGGGCCAGGGCGGAAGGCATCCGGGTACTGCTTCGAAAGGGAAAATCCGCATAACATGTCCGGCGATCTTTTTTGCGATATGCTCCGGGAGGCGCAGCGCGATCGGCAGCTGGTGTGCATATTCCGGGATCCGGTGGATCTCAGGCGCTTCGCCGTCGGGTTTGTCGAGGCGGTTTCCGAAAACGATTACACCCTGCAGCAGGTCGATCCGGACGGCAATCCCGACGGCGTGGACGTCGGGGCGATCGACGACATCGTCGAAATCCGCCGGGAAACGCGTTACGTGCGGCAGATAGCCCTGATGATGGACAAGGAGTCGAACGACGACGTCCGGCCGGCCGGCGGCTGGAACGGAAATCCGAATCCGGAAAGCTGCCTGGAAGAGGCGCTTCGCCGTTCCCTTCAGGAGAAACTGGTGGTAAACGTACTGCTTGCCACAGGCGAGGACGAACTCCGTTTTCACGGAATCGTTCGGGAGATCAGCGAAACGCATGTCCGTCTCGACGTTCTCACGGACGACGGCGAACCGGACGGCGCCTCGGCCATCCGCTTGGACGATATCGCCGGACTCCAGATGAACAGCCGCGACGAATGGAAGGTGGCCCTGTTCAACCGCCACCGCATGCATCTGTACCTGTGAACGCGATGGCGGAAGAGGCTGTCGGGGCGAAATATTTCGAGGCGTATCCAGACAGGGAGGCGCGCTGCCGGCTCTGTCCGCGCGGCTGTTTCTTGAAACCCGGCGGCGTCGGCTTCTGCGGGGCGCGGTTCAACCGGAACGGGGCCGTCGTGGCCGCCACCTTCGGCCGCGTTTCCTCCGCCGGTCTGGACCCGGTGGAGAAGAAGCCGTTGTATCATTTCTTTCCCGGGCGCAGCGTCTTTTCCATCGGCGGGGCCGGCTGCAACCTGAAGTGCGTCTTCTGCCAGAACAGCGCCATTTCCCAGGCTTCCCCTCCGACTGCGCGGATGAGCCCGGCCGAAGTGGCTGCGGCCGGGCGGGACGGCGGCTCCATCGGCGTCGCCTATACGTACAACGAACCGGCAATCGCCTTCGAGTACGTCCTCGAATGCGCGAAGGCCGTCAGGCGCGCCGGAGGGCGAAACATCCTGGTGACAAACGGCTACATCAACCCGGATCCCCTGGACGATCTCCTTCCCTGGATCGACGCCCTGAACATCGATATCAAGGCCTTTAACAACGATTTCTACCGCCGGCTATGCGGGGGCTCGCTCGAGCCGGTGCTCGCGACGGCGAAAACGGCGGCGGCGCGGACGCACGTGGAACTGACCACCCTGATCATCCCGGACGAAAACGACGCGATTCCGGAACTGAACGATCTCGCCGCCTGGATCGCCGACGCCTGCGGCCGGCGCGTCCCCTGCCATCTTACCGCCTATCACCCGAGCTATCAATGCCGCAAGGCCGCCGCCACGGCGGCTCACCTGCGCAATGCCGGGAGGATTTTCCGGACCCGGCTGCAGTACGTCTATCTCGGCAACCTGCCGGTGCCCGACTTCTCCGACACCGTCTGCCGCGAATGCGGGGAGACGGTGATTGCCCGGTCGGGGTTCCGGGCGGATTTGTCAGGCATGAAGCCGGACGGGAGCTGCGCCGCCTGCGGCGCCGACAATAACATCAGAACGGCCGGCTGACCGGCCGGAACGCGGAGTCCACGCCCATGCGCCTGAAATCGGTTGAACTCTTCGGCTTCAAGTCCTTCCCCGAAAGGACGATTATCACCTTCGGGGAAGGTATCACCGCCATTCTCGGTCCGAACGGCTGCGGCAAATCGAATGTCGTGGACGCCGTCAAATGGGCGCTGGGGGAAAAATCGGCCAAGAGCCTCAGGGGTGAGGAGATGCAGGACGTCATCTTTTCCGGTTGCGCCTCCCGCTCGGCCAGCGGATTGGCGGAGGTGACCCTGAATTTCGATAACGCCGATCACCGCCTCAACATCGCCTACGGGGAAGTGGCGATCCGCCGCCGCCTTACCCGGGCCAGGGAGAACTGCTATTTCATCAACAATACGCCCTGCCGGCTCCGCGACGTCAAGGCGCTGTTCATGGACACCGGCATCGGCAACTCCTCCTACTGGGTGATCGAACAGGGCCGGGTCGAAGCGCTTCTTTCCGCCAGGCCTCTCGAACGCCGGGCCATTTTCGAGGAGGCCGCCGGCATTTCCCGTTTCAAGGCGCAGCGCAAGGAAATCCTGGCCCGCCTGGATCGGACCGGCCAGGCGCTCCTCCGCTTCGCCGATCGACTGGAGGAGAAGGAACGCCTGATTCGCAAGGTCTCGGCCCAGGCCGCCAGCGCCCGCCGCCATCGCCGGCTGTCGGAGGAGCGGGACGGACTCCGGACCGGCCTCTACCGCCGCCAGCGCGCCGTCCAGATCGCGCTCCTGGAGGATATCCGCCGGCAACGGGAAAAACTGAAAAGCGATCTGGACGGCGTCGAAGCCGCCCTGGCGGCCATGAACAGCCGGTTCGCCGCCCTGACCGGCGAGGAGGGGGAGCTTGCGGCCAGCCACGAGGCGACGGCCAGGGCGGCGGCGGAGAACCAGGAGGCGCGGGCGGGGAACCAGCTGGATCAGGCCGCCGCCAGGAGCCGCATCGAGGCGCTGGAAAACGAAATCGCCCGGGGCAACGAGCGCCGGGTTGAATGCGCGGCCCGTCTTGATCGCCTTGCCGCCCGGCGATCCGGGGCGGAAGCAAGCCTCCTGGCGGCGCGGGAAAAGGCGGAGGACTTGGAACGCCGCTTCGCGGAGCGGGACGGTCTGGGACAGCGCGTCAACCGCCGGGCCGCCGAAGCGGAAAGCCGGGTGACCATCCTCCGCAACCGCATCATCGGACTGAACGCCAGGCGCCAGGACCTGTCCGGTTCCGTCGCCAGATGCGAGGCGGCGGAGCAGTCCGGCATTGCGAGGCTGGCCGGGATTGCCGAACGGCTGGCCGGCCTCGGACGGGAGAGGGACGATGCCGCGAAGGCGGCGGAGGCGGCGGAGGCGGAATACCGGCTGGCGACGGAGGGATTCGGCGCCGCCGCCGATCGGCTGGAGGGACTGAAGCGGGAAAATCGCGATTTGGCGGCGGCGCTGGAACGCCTTCGGGACGGAGAACTGGCGGACGAGGCCGAGAAGGCCGGTCTCGCCTCCCGCCGGGCGGCACTGGAGGAAATGGAAAGAAACCTGGACGGGGCCTTCGAGGGGCCGCGAAATGTGATCCTGGCCTCCAGGCGCGGCGACCGCGACTGTCCGGGCGTCGTTGGCATGGCGGGCGATTTGTTCCGGGTGCCGGAGGATCTGGCCTTGGCTTTCGAGACCATTCTCGGCGCTTCGGCCCAGGACATCCTTGTCGAAACGGCCCGGGACGCCCAGTCGGCAATCGAATGGCTGAAGCGCGGCAGGCTCGGACGCGCCACCTTTCTGCCTCTGGACCGGATCCAGCCCCGGCGGCGGCTGGAAAGGGATTTCAGGCATATTCCCGGCGTACGGGGCGATGCGGCGGACCTGGCGGCCTATGACCGTCGCCACGCCGCCGCCCTGGAGCACCTCCTGGCGGGCGTCCTGGTTGTCGATCACCTCGATCTCGCCCGGGAACTGGCCGGCCGCGAGGCGCGGGGAATCAAGATCGTCACCCTGGACGGGGAGGTGATCACCCCTTCCGGCGCCATGTCCGGCGGCCGGGGCAAATTGGACAACCGCGTCGGCCTGGTGCGCCGCAAGGCCGAACTGGAGACGCTTGCCGGAAAATTGGCAGAATGCAGGGAACGGTTGGCCGAAAAGGGGCGGCGGCGCGGGGAGATCGATCTCGCCATGCGCGGCATCCTGGCCGGGATCGCCGCGACGGAAAAGGAAATGGCCGAGGCCGGCCGTTCCGAAGCCGGCCTCAAGCAAACCCTGGCGGCCCGTCGGGACGAGCGGGATCGCCTGATCCGGGAATGTTCCCGGTTCGAGGCCGAAGCGGCGGCTTTGACGGCCGGAAGCGACGGCCGCCGGGAGGAATTGGAGAGGGCGAAACGCGATCTGGAGGCTGTACAGGCCGAAATAGCCGGTTTGGAGGAGGCGGTCCAGGCCGGGGTCGAGGAACAGCGCCGTTCCCGCGAGGAGGCTGAAACGCTCGGGCGGGAATTCGCCGCCCTTGCCGGCGAGCGGTCGGAGGCCAACGCGGCGGTACGGGAATTGGAATCGCGCGGGCGGGAGCTGGAGGCGGAAATGGCGGCCGCGCGGGAGGAACTGGCGCGCCCCGGACTTTCGGTGGAGCAGGCAGGGAATGAAATGGCGACGCTCCGCGAGCGCCTGATCGGGCTTGAAGAACGCGAGGCGGAGCTGCTCCGGGCCAGGGACGACCTGGCCGGCGCCGCCTCGGAAACGGCGGAACGCATGGGGCGAATCCGTTCGGCGGCCGAGGAAGTGCGCCGGGAGGAACGGGACGGGCAGGAACAGGCGAAACGCCTGCGGGAAGGTTTGGCGGTACTGGACACCGGGGAGGCCCAGTGCGCCCTCCGGATAGAAACCATTCTCGGAAAGGCGAAGGAGGAATTGGGGCTTGCCCCGGAAGCGCTGGAGGCCTCTGGCGGGACGGAAGCGGAACCAGCCGCCGGCGAAGAAAGGGGCGAAGGCGGCGACGCCGCGTCACCTCCTCCCGACGCCGCCCCGGAACGGGAAACCCTTTCCGAAACGGCAATCCAGGCGAAAATCGACGATCTAACGCAAAAGATCCGGAATATCGGCACAGTCAATCCCGAAGCCATCGATGAACTGGCCGAGCTCGAGGCGGGAACGGAATTTCTTCGCGCCCGGAAGGAGGAGATGGAGGAGGCGGCCGCTTCCATACGGACTGCGGTGGAGCGTCTGAACGCCGATTCGGCGACCCGCTTCCAGGCCACCTTCGAGAAGGCGCGGGACAATTTCCGGCAGATATTTTCCACGCTGTTCGATGGCGGCCGGGCGGAACTGCTGCTGGAGGCGCCCGCCGATCCGGCCGCCGATCCCCTGGAAGTCGGCGTCGAAATCCAGGCCCAGCCGCCCGGCAAGGAGCCGAAAAGCATCTCGCTCCTTTCCGGCGGCGAAAAGGCGCTTTGCGCCGTGGCGCTGCTTTTTGCCCTGTTCCGTTCCAAACCCAGCCCCTTCTGCATCCTGGACGAGGTGGACGGCCCTCTCGACGAAGCCAACATCGGTCGCTTCATGCGGCAGATCCGGGCTTTCGCTTCCGACACCCAATTCATCGTCATCACGCATTCGCAGCTCACCATGGGACTGACCGACGCCATTTGGGGCGTGACCCAGAAGATCGCCGGCATCAGCAACATTCACAGCCTCGACTACGAGGCCATGGAAAAGCTGGTCAGGAAGCCGTCCGCCGGAAAAGAGAAGGATCGAAAGGATGGAAACGCGGGGAAAAGGGAAATCGGCCGGGACGCGCCGGAAACGGCCGGAACGGACGCCGCCCCGCGGTTGGCCCTCGCCTCGCTCTGACCTTTCCGGATGTCCGGGAATACACGGTTTCGCCGGCGCGGAATGCGGGAAAGTTTGCATCCTTCTTGTCCGAGGCGGGGATGTGGAGGCCGGGACACAAGCGAGCAATCGGCGCTTTCGCGTACAGAGTGAAATTTTCCGGAAAAGGGTGATAATGAACGCAACACCTGTAGGCGTCGGAACTTATTGGTTTGTGGGCGTCGCCTGGGGGAAGGATGATCAAACGTCCCGCTTTCTGCGGGAAGGCATTTGGGAGAATGGGTATCGGTACGGCTATCTCGACGTGGTGAAATCCATCCGGGTCGGAGATCGCATGTTTGACGCCCCCGAAGAGTCCCGGAAGGCCACGAAACGCCTTCTTGACGGTTTCTGACCATGACCCAATCCGCGGCCGGAATGGCGGATGCCCATGAAGAGATCGGCACTAACGGAAAACCGGAGCGACGCATTCTATAACCTTGCAGGGCCCATTTCCCGACGGGCCCTGATGACAAGATACGCCGAAAGGACCATTCATGCCGCAACGTCAGCTTCCGATGATCGCCCTGCTCGCCACCGGCGGCACCATCGCCGGAATTTCGACATCCGGCGGGGGGTACCTTCCCGGGGTCCGACCTGCGGAAGAACTTCTGGATGCGGCTCCGGAGATCGCTTCACTCGCCCGTCTCCGCGTCCGAAAGATCGCCGCCATCGGCAGCGAGCACATGACCGACGCGATCTGGCTTCGTTTGGCGGCGGCGGTGAACGCGGAACTGGCGGATCGGAGTATTTCCGGAATCGTCATCCTTCATGGCACCGATACCATGGAAGAAACGGCGTGTTTCCTCGATCTGGCATTTCTCCCGGGAAAACCCGTCGTACTGACGGGGGCGATGCTGCCGCCGGATCGCCCCGGCGCCGATGGACCGGCCAACATCCGCAGCGCGATCCGGGTCGCGGCCGGCGCCCGAGCGCAACGGCGAGGCGTTCTTGTCGTCATGAACGGCCTTGTCCATCGCGCCCGGGACGTGATCAAGGCTGACACGGCGGGCCTGAACGCCTTCCATTCCCCCTTTCCCGCCTCGATCGGCCGCCTGGCCGGGAAGGGGCCGGTCCCGTCATGGGTGGATTTCCCGCGTCCGTTTCGAAACGGCTTGCGGCTGGCGGGAATTTCCTCCCTGCCCCGGGTGGAGATAGTTTACGGCCATGCCGGGGAACGCCGCGACCTGATCGACGCGGCGGTGAGGGCTGGCGCGGCCGGATTGGTGCATGCCGGCGTCGGCGCCGGCATGATCCACCGGGATGCGCGCCCGGCCTTGTCGGAAGCGATTGCCGCCGGCGTCGTGGTGGTTCGCGCCAGCCGGGTATGGCGGGGAGCGGTGGCCGAATCGGCGGCCGATGAAGATCGGGATTTGGCGTCCGGACTGGTTCCGGCCGGCGGCCTCAATCCGCAGAAGGCGAGAGTCCTGCTTCAACTCGGGCTGATTGGCACGAAAAAACCTCACCGGATACGCGATTTTTTTCGCGCCTATACCGCCGGGATCGGACATGGCGGCGCCGGGTGAAACCGATCGCCAATGCCGCCGGAAGGCGTTTTGCCCCCCTCCCGGCCTCCCGCCAGCCGGGCGTTCCCCGATGCGGCGCGGCCCGGCCCGAAAAACGGACATTTCCCGTCGCGCCCCGCGACAAGGTTGTCGATCGCGGCGAACATTCCCAAGACCGTGTCCCATCCGGAGGTGTGTCCGATCCGACCGATTCGTGCGAAACATTCCCCAACCCCCTCCAGCGCGAATGCGGATGAGAGAAGTTCGTGAAAAACGGCCGCACCCCGCCCCGCAGCCGCCGCGCGGAGGTGGGAAGCGCTGATGCGGTTGGTGTGATCGAGGCGGGGAAGAACGCAGCCGGCGAGACGATCCGCCGCGCCGGGGAATCCGAGAACCCGCAGCGTGAGCAGGGCGCCCGCAAGGATATCGTCCCCGCTCGGGGTGAGGCCGGGGCCGAGACCGATCAACATCCCCGCCCCCGTGCGCGGGTTTTCCCGCAAGGCGGCCAGACCCCTTCGTATCCCGGCAAGCAGGGCGGAATCATGACGGGCCCTCCCCGCCTTTTCGGGATAACAACAGGCGGCCAGATATGTGTCTGGAGGGACGTATCGCCCGGCAGCGGCGCGAAGCGTCCGGTATGCTTCGGGGAAGGCGATCGGATCGCACGCCGGCAAGGGCCGAGGCCGCCAGACGACGGCTCCGGTGAGCGCCATGCGCACCGTTTTGGACAGGAGAACGCCGCCGGAGACGGTGAAGCCGTCTCCCTTTTCCACGCACCGCCTGGCATTTCCCGGCCAGTCCGGGCAATTCAAATGCAGCGGCCCCGGTTCGCGATCGTTCGAAAGCGCGCACAACAGGCCGCCCGCCCCGTCCTCGAGGTAGAAACTGCCGTCAAAAACGGCCAGCGCCGTCAGGCGCCGGCCGTCCAAAAGAGTCAGGGCGAATTCGCCGACCGTCGCGGCGGCGAATCGTGGCGTCATGGAATCACGTGCGTTCCGGATCCCCGCGCGAACGCCTCACCGAGGTTTTCCGGGCTGGTGATGATAACCTCCCGGCCGCCGGCCCTGATGAAATCGATGGCAGCCTGAATTTTCGGACCCATGCTGCCGGCGGGGAACTGTCCGTCCGCCATATGGTTTTCGAGCGCCGCGATGTCCACCCTGTCCAGTTTCTCCTCGTTCGGCTTCCCGAAATTGATCGCGACCCGTTGAACGCCGGTGGAGATGACGAGGAGATCGGCGCCGAGCTTGTTCGCGAGCAGCCGGGAGGCGAAATCCTTGTCGATCACCGCGTCGACGCCGCTGTAGCTGCCGTCCGGATTCTGGAGGACGGGAATGCCGCCGCCGCCGGCCGCCACGATATTGAAGCCGGCATCGGCGAGGC
>JAITKH010000297.1 GCA_031278535.1 Planctomycetota bacterium
CGCTTCTGCTCGCCGCCGATGTTTCCCTTTTTTCGCGTTATCTCCGGATGCCATCGGAACAGCCAGAATACCGGATCGGCAGGGAACATGCCGATTTTTGTCTGAACGTGGCGGACTGCCTGGAACTAGACGCTTCAGAGAAGATAGCCCTGCCCAGACGGTTCGCCGGCGCACTCGCCTCCATCCTCGATCAAGACGGCTGGAATCGGCTTTCTCCCCCGGATACGCTTCCGCCCGGAGCCCTTGCCTTGTTGCATGACAAATACCTGTCGGACGATTGGAACCGGCGAAGACGGCGGCCGGACGATTGCGGGCAAAAACCGCGGTGAATTTCATATGCGGAAACGAAACACGCCGACAGGCATTTTTCTCGGTTCTGTCAAGAGAAAACCGCCGGAACGAAAATATCCGCCGCAGCGGCGAAAGTTCACCATTCCGTCAGGCATACTCTCGCCGATGCCGGCAACTTTCAAATCAAGGCGCGGCGCCATAGTGACCATGGATGGAACGAAGAGCAGTTCCAGTTTCACCTCGGCTCGCAGAGGACTCTCACCCCAAAAGACATGCGACATGGGTGTACCCCGAAAAACCGGGGGATCGCAGGCGCGATCCCCCGTCGCTGTCGCGGCATCCTGGCAATCACCCAGCTGCGTTTGGGTGAGGATGGTGCCGGATGAGAGCCAAGACACCTACTGCTTATCGTAGAGGACCAGGAAAAGAACCTCAATATCCTCATCGCTCTTGTTTTCAAGGCTGTGATTGTCGCCATTCTTGCACAGCATCATATCGCCCGTTTCCAAGACGCCGGAAACACCGTTGTCCGTGACATGGGCGTTGCCCTTCAGCATGTAATAAATTTCGAAATTGCCTTCGTGAGTGTGCGTACCAATCGAACTCCCGGGGGGAATGATCGCCCTGGCGAAAATCTTTCCGACGCCATAACTTTCAGCCTCTTCGAAGAAATGGGTCATCTCAAGCGTTCCCTTGCCGTCCCGGAGTTTCTCATGCCGGCTTTTCCGGTGATCCCTGGCTTTCCTAATCATGTCGTCGTCTTTCCCTGGCAGCCGATTTCAGCGGAACTTGCAAAGAACCGTCGGACATCTCCGACGCACGGTAATTATATATGAACAAAAAGCTATTGTCATAGGAAAAAGCCTTTTTTATTCCTCCCCTGCCAACGCCTCGTCCATCGTCGTCTCGACTTCCTCCTGGGTCTTGGGCCGTAATGTAGGAAAGAGCACCACTTCCCGAATGCTCGGCTGGCCGGCAAGGAGCATCACGAGTCGATCAATGCCGACGCCCATACCGCCGGCCGGAGGCATGCCGACCTCCAAGGCCGAGACATAATCTTCGTCCACCTTGTCGCCGTGGGATTCCTCACAGCCTTTTTCCCGCGTCGCCTGAGCCTCGAAACGCGCTTTTTGCTCCAGCGGATCGTTCAGTTCCGTAAAGGCGTTCGCCAATTCAAAGCCGGCGACAATTGCCTCGAAACGATCGGAAAGAGAGCCATCCTCCCGATTTCTCCTGCAGAGAGGATTGAGGCTGGCCGGATGATTGGTGACGAAAGTGGGCTGGATCAGGCCCGGTTCCACGATTTCATCCATCACTGTTTTCAGCAGGGCATCATGCTCAAGCGTCTGCGACGCATCCCTCGCCAAGCCGGCCCGGAGAAGCCGGGCGCGCATTGATTCGTCGTCTGCGGGATCGCAATCGGCCGACTCGCGGATCAAATCATGGATGCGCCTGCGCGGCCAAGGCTTGGCGACGTCGATTGTGTGCCCGGCAAAAGACAATGCGGTGGTCCCAAGCAGGGCCAGCGCGATTTCGGAAACCAGATCCTCCAGGATCGCCATCATATCGGTGAAATCGGCATAAGCCTGATACAATTCGACCATGGTGAATTCCGGATTATGGGCGGTATCGATGCCTTCATTGCGGAAATTGCGATTGAGTTCGTAAACTCGATCGAGTCCGCCAACCAAGAGGCGCTTCAAGTATGTCTCCGGGGAAATTCGGAGATATAAATTCATGTCCAAGGCATTATGATGGGTGGTGAAGGGTCTGGCTGCCGCCCCGCCGTAAATGGGCTGAAGCATCGGCGTCTCCACTTCCAGAAACCCCCGCCGATCAAGGTAGCCGCGGACATGTCCAATAATGCGGCTGCGGAGAATAAAGCGTTCGCGGGAATCCTTATTCACGGCAAGATCCAAATACCGTCGGCGAAAGCGTATCTCTTTGTCTCGCAAACCTTTGAATTTTTCCGGAAGCGGTTCCAGGCTCTTGGCGAGGAAGACAATGCCATCGGCAAAAATGGTGATTTCGCCGGTCCGACTCTTCTGTAGCTTTCCGGAGGCGGAGATAAAATCGCCGACATCAAGGAATTTGGCCAATTGAAACCGGTCGGGCATCCTTTTCTGGAGCAGATTAACCTGTATTTGTCCGCTGCGATCCCGCAGATCCAGCCAGACGGATTTTCCCATGTCGCGAATGGCCGTAATCCTGCCGGCTGCTGCGACCAGAATCGATTCGGTCATGGGTTGGCCATCTTCCGGGCGCTCCGGACAACGAGCGCGAACGGTGGCGATATCGCCGTCAAGCGCCGGCTTATCGCCATACGGTTCGATGCCAACCCTCCTCAAAGCGGTGAGTTTTGCCATCCTCTCCTCACGGATGCGCTCGATATTTGCCATGACCTTCATTCCTCCCGCCACGCTTCATTTTTGAAAAGGCACAATTATAGATATCGTATTTTTCCTGGCAATGTCGATCATGAAAAACTTTTTTGGCGGAACGAGCCGAAGTTTCGCTGCTCGGGAGACCGATAATACTTTGGTGGAGCCGGGAACCCGGCTCACGCCATTGGTAAAAGGAGGGAGTGGAAGATGATCGGAACCTCGCGCTCCTGTTTCCTGGCGCTGCTGGCCCTATCCCTCGGCGTAGTCGGTTGCGGCAACAACAACGTCCGCACGACGCGAGCCGGCCTGATTGGTTCGAAAAAAAAACGCAGCTTCTCTTTCCTGAACAGGAAATCGGAAAAACGGGAAGCGGTCCGTGAACGGAACGGAGGCGGGCGGGAATTGGCGGAACTCCAGGAACAGGAGCGAATCCAAGCCAAAATGGTCGCAGAGATGCGCGAAGCGCTGAGTCAGGGCGAGGACATAGTCACTCGCGAAGAAGCCAAACTCCAAAACATTCGAACGCAACTGGCGACGACCGATGCCGGTTCGAACAGCGGCGGTTTCAGGAATCGGATTTACCAAGGCGATGACGGACGCGAATTTTCCAATTACGAGGAGCGGATCGGGGATGAACGGCGCGAATACATTCAACCAGGACGGGACGTTTTTCTCCAAGGTACGAATAATCGAAACCGTTCCGGCGGAAAAATGGACAATAAAACCGCATTCCCTCCGGAATCGAACAATGACGGGCGGGGATCCCCAATGATGGCGCCGTCCGCCCGCAGAAGCCGCCAGGAATATTATCCCGCGGCCGAACCTTACGAAATTCATCCTCGCCAGACGACGGTTCCTCCAGCGTTCCGGTCAGGTGGAATGGATGAAGAGGAAATTTGGAGTCTGAACGGCAATCTCTACCAGGAAACGGGGGAAATGGTTCCGCCGCTGCCAAACCGTCGCCAGCCATCCGATATCCAGTACAACGCCACTCACGAAACACAAAACCGTCCGGTTGAACCCATGGCGTCAAGATTGCCTGAAAAGAGGGATGATCGCTCCCTCGTTCCTGATCGCCGGCCGGTTTCCGCACCAATGCTCCCCCAAACATCGCCTGGAGGAAATTCCCCCGAGGACGATGTCTTCGTTCCCGATCTCTTTCTGAACAGCAGCAACTAAGGGGATACAGTTCCGTCCGGGGAGAAAGGACAATTCCGCAGGACCAGGCCCAGCGCTTCGTCCTTGTTGCAAATTTCCCCTTCCAGCCGGGCGTCTTCGATCAGTCGGAGGAGGCGGCCTATCTCGGGCCCGGGCGGAATGCCCAATCCCACGATATCGCCGCCGCGAAGGAGCGGCTCCGGTACCGGAGGCCGTTTTTTTTCCTCGCGCCAGGATTCGATCCCGAAAAACCAATTGCCAAGCATGCGATGCGAGGCGACGCAATCCAAACGATGCAATTCCAGATGTACGGGGAAGTCATCGCCGGCCAACCAGCGCCGCAACTTGCTTTTCCGCATTCGGCGCAGGGTGGAAAAATTGATATGGCGACGGACAATCTCGCCCACTCCGTCGATTAGCCTCCGGGAACGGCGCAAACGTTCCAAAATTGCCACGGCCATCTCCGCTCCCAGCGAGTCGTGCCCATTGAAGCGGATGCGATCGTCGACGGTAAAGGTTGCCGGCTTGCCGATGTCATGAAGAAGAGCGCTCCATGCCAGAATGCATTCCTGATCCCGGCCGAGGGCGGCGCGGCATTCGCGTATCCCCATAAGATATTCGGCGCCGTTGAAACGCCCCCGATCCATGCCTCGCGTCGTGCCGATGTCCGATTGAACGGAGAAATCGAGGATCGATGTTTCCCCCCTCTTGGCCAAATCGTTTTCGAGAAGCATAAGCAGGGTATGAATCCAGACATCGCCTTCGGGATGGAATTCCGGCGGCTGCTTCACCCCGGACAGAGCAGCCGCTTCGGGAAGGATTATCGGAAGGAAACCGAACTCCCGGAGCATGGCAAAAGCGTCGCGGGAATTGCCGCCTAGGAGCATGGCTTCAAGTTCGGCCGCCACTCGTTCCGGCGAGATTATACGAAGGAGATCCGCCATTTCAAACATGGCCCGCCGGGTTGGCTGGTCGAGGGAGAAGCCGGTGCGGGCGGCAAAACGCACCGCTCTAAGAAGGCGCAGATGATCCTCGCGGAAGCGTTCGTTCGGATTCCCCACTGTTCTCAGAAGCTTCCGGCGAATATCGGCCACGCCGCCGACGTAATCGACGACTTGGCCCGAGGATGGATCAAAGAACAGCGCGTTCATGGTGAAATCGCGCCGTTTGGCATCTTCCGGGGCCGAGGAGAATGTCACCATATCCGGCCGTCGCCCGTCGGAATAGCCGTTTTCCGAACGGAATGTCGCTACTTCATAGCGCCCCCCGGCCATCCCTTGCACAAGAATAACCCCGAAAGCTTTTCCTATCGGAATGCTTCCGGGAAACAGGTTTTCCACCCGGTCCGGTGGAGCGGAACAGGCAATGTCAAAATCCTTCGGCTTTTTTCCGAGAAGCGCGTCCCGGACGCAGCCACCGCAGAAATAGGCCTCGAATCCGGCCTGGCGTAACCGATAGAGGATATCCAGCGCCTCGAGCGGCGCCTGCAAAGAGGTGATTGCCGGCATCGACGCCTCTTCTTAAAATAGCTGGCGCAGCTTTTCCACTTCCGCCCTGTATTCGGCGTCGGTCAACAGGGTACGCTTGGGATTCATGGCGAAGACGTCGCCCCATTCGAAGCCATCCAGATATTTAGGTGTCAGATGGAAATGCAGGTGCGGCATCTTGTCGCCGAAGGCGGCATAGTTGATCTTGTCGGGATTATGCGCCTTTTTGATAGCCTTGGCCGCCCGGATTATATCATCCAGCAAAGCGTTCCTCTTCCCATCCGGGAGGTCCAGAATGTCGGCGACATGCTCATTGTAGGCGACGATGACCCGACCAGGATGACTTTGCTCCCTGAAAAGGTAGACTGTTGACACCGAAAGTGTAGCCACTTCGATGCCGACCGCATCCATAAGTTCGCCTTTTTCGCAATAGTGGCATCTTGCCGTTTCTCCCATGTTGAATCCTCCCTGGTTTAAGAAAAGAGGCATATTTCGGCGGCAAACCCATTTTCGCCGCTTTCAATCCTCAAAGAGGAGCGGCCGCGATGCCTCCTCTAAATGCTTGGCCGATATCGCCAAATCCTCCAGGATATCCTGTCCCGCCCGACCTTCGATCGCCATGAAGCCGGGAAAACGCAATTTTTCCAGGATGGCCAGAGCGGTACGAAAATCAAGCGCCCCGAAACCTGGAAAACGGCGATTGTTATCCGAGACATGAATGGAGACATACCGCCCCTCCTGGGCCACCAGGGCTGCCAGGGGAGATGCCTCCTCAATATTCATGTGATAGGTGTCGGGAAGAATGTGAAAATGGGGATTGTCGAACCCATCCAGTATCTTCGCCGTTTCGGCCAGGGTATTGGCGAGAGTGGCTTCATAATGGTTGGTCGCCTCGATCAGGATTGGCGTTTGGAATCGACGCACAATCGAATCAAGGCGGGCCAGGCTTTCCCGGAAGTTTTTGAGCGCCTGACCGCGATCCTGGCCGGCCATTCCCTTGATGAAACCGCAGATGGCGCCGGCTTCCAGCCTTGAGGCGAGAGCAAGGCATTTCTCCATTTCCCGCAAAGTTTGCTCTCGAACCAACTGGTCCGGCGAACTGAGTGACAGGTTCTTTTTCTTGGCGCAGGCGCCTGTGGCAATCATGAGCAGCCGCAAATGACGTTTCGCCAGCGGATCAAGATACGCCTCGGGCGGAAGGCTGTCGAAGTCGACGATGTTCAACTCGATTCCACAAAAGCCCAATCGCTCCAGCGTGTCGAGAAGGGTGAGAAAACCCGGATCGTCCAGCCGCGGCGGCATGGCAAGTTGCGCCGCGAGAGGAAAAGCATAGCGTCGGGACAAGGCCATTTCGATAATTCCCTCCCCTCTCGGAAAATGAATGCGCGTTACCACTCTGGTCATTATACCAAACATTGGCGCTCCCGAGAGGGAAAAATCGTTTTGATCGCGCATTTTCGCTTGCCGGCTAAAAATAATTGCCTACGATAGTGCATGTTAAACCTTGTTCGATGCCTTTTCGATGAGGAAAACCGTATGCGCTGCCGGGAAGAACATTTGTCACCTGACAAATGCTGCGGCCCTGGGAATGGCTGACATCGTTGCCGGAACCTGGGATACGGCCATACTTGAACGATCCGGCCTGGGAGACGCAACTCTGCCGAAAATTGCCGGGACCGATTTTGAGATATGCGGTTATGCCCATATCGGCGGATTGGACATGCCAGTTTATCCCGGCTACGGGGATCAACAGGCCGCCGCACTCGGTTGTCTTCCCGGGCCGGGCGACGCCATCATCAACGTCGCCACCGGGGCGCAGGTAACCGTGACGGCAAAAAACTACCAAACCGGTCCCTATGAAACGCGCCCTTATTTTTCCGGCGGATTCCTGAAAACCATACCCCATCTGCCTGGAGGGCGATCCTTGGACGTATTGATGCAGTTTGTCCGACGGACCGCCGAGGAAGTTGCCGGAATCGCAATCCATCCTGAAACGGCATGGCGGGCGATTCATGCCGCCCATCTTGAACCTTGCGGTCTTACGGTCAATTCCCGTTTCCATTCAACAGACGGGAAACATCTGGCCGGCGGGACAATATCGGGCACCGGTCCTGACAACTTTACCATAGGGAGCCTGTTCGCCGCGATGTTTTTGGACATGGCCGGCATCTACTGGGATAAACTGAATCTTGTCGGGGATGGCGCCGATATTGATCGCCTGATTTGCTCCGGCGGCGTTTCCTGGCGCAATCCAGGGCTGATCCAGGCCGGAAGCGTTCCCAAGGCGGAAAGAAACGAATTGAACCATTCTTTTTGGAGGGAAACATGACTGAATCGGACAATGATGCCTGTCGCTTTACAGTGGATCCGGAAAAATGCGTCGGGTGCGGCGAGTGCGCCGCCGACTGTATCGCGGAAATCATCGACTTGCAGGATAGCAAACCGGAAATCGCACCCGACCAACGCGCCAATGGAATTGGCTGCCAGCATTGCCTGACCATCTGCCCGACCGGGGCGGTCTCGGTCTTGGGACTCAATCCGGCCGACTCGCTCCCGCTGGATCAGCCTGAATTCTTCCCAACAGCCCTCGATATCCTGATGCGCGGTCGGCGTTCCATCCGCCGTTTCCGTCAGGAGCAGGTTCCGGAAAAACTGATTCGCGAGCTTCTCGGCGCAATTGCCCATGCTCCCACCGGCGTCAATGCCATGCGCCGGCGCTTCACTGTCATCGCCTCTCCCGTTGCCATGGATTCTTTTCGGAAAACGACCATGGCCGCCATTCTGGACGCGGAAAAGCGAGGCGACATTCCCGAATACTGGGATTGGTTGCCGGATTCAGCTCGGGAATGGCAAAACGGCGGCAAGGATGAAGTTTTTCGAGGGGCCCCGCACCTTCTTGTGGTTTCCAGCCATAAGGATTCGCCTTGCCCCCAACCAGACGCCTTCATCGCCATGTCTTATTTTGATCTCCTTGCCCAATCGCGCGGCGTGGGAACGGTCTGGGGCGGCATCCCCTATGCGTTAATTGGCATGATAGCTCCAGAGCTTCGGCAACCGCTTGGAATCCCGGAAGATCATGTCTTCGTATATGCCATGATGTTCGGCTTCCCGGAGGTACGCCATTGGCGGTCTGCGCAACGTCTTCCCGAGGACATCCACTGGATAATCCGCTGATTGAACCGTGATGCCAGGATCCCCATTGAAGAGATGCAAACGGAAATGGCTTTTAAAAAATGGAGAAAACCTTGAGCGCCAATATTGGGATCAATCTCCTGTTGTTGCTCCTCATTGCCAGCAATTTGTATTCGTTAGCGATCATATCCATGTATCTTTGGTCGATGAAGAATCATGGGGAAAATGACGTTTTTCTCTTTTTTGCCAAGTTATTGCAGAGTTTTTCCCTATTGCTCATCTGTTTTCGCGGGGATATACCCATACCGAAGTGGTTTTCGGTTTATATGGTTCAAGCGATGG
>JAITKH010000307.1 GCA_031278535.1 Planctomycetota bacterium
ACATCGCTTATTGCACGGAGCGGGGCATTTGGGTGACCTTCGCGCCCCGATCCAACGCCGTGTCGGTGGCGGAACACACCATCGGTTTCCTTGTCGCGACGGCCCACCGCTTTTCCCTCATGGATCGCGCCGCCCGCAGGGCCGACTGGAGCGTCCGCAATACGGCGACATGCGTGGATCTCGAGGGAAAAACGCTGGGCATCGTCGGCATGGGCCGCATCGGCGGAATGGTGGCGAAAAAAGCCGGGGCGGCCTTCGCGATGAAGGTATTGGGCTACGACGCATTCGTCAAGCCCGAGGACTTCCCGCCCGAAGTCGCGCCGGCCGGCCTGGAAGAACTTTTCGCCGAGTCGGATTTCGTCAGCCTGCACGCCCCTTCCACCCCCGAAACGCGCGGAATGGTCAACGCCGCGGTTCTGGCAAGGATGAAGCCGACCGCCTATCTCGTCAATTGCGCGCGCGGCGGCCTGGTCGACGAACAGGCGCTTTGCGAAGCGCTGAAGAACAACCGGCTGGCCGGGGCGGCGCTGGACGTGTTCGAGCAGGAACCGGTGAATCCGCAAAATCCCCTTTTGTCGCTCGAAAACATCGAATTGACGCCCCATTCGGCGGCTCTTACCTCCGAATCCCTCGACAGGATGGGGTTGCACGCCGCGATGGGCATCCATTCGGCGCTGTCGGGCGAAAAACCGGAATGGGCGGTGAATGCGGTCTAATCCGCCCTTGACGGTTTTCCGGCCGATGCGACAAAGCTCCGTTTCGCGCCCGCCGACGGGCTTCTTCTGAACGCGGCGCGGCCAACGGAAGCATAATCTTCCTGTTGCAAACATTTTTTACGGCCATTTCCGCCGTACCACCAGAAAGGAAAACATGGACACCAGTTTTATCAAAGGCATCGTTGTGCCCATCCTCACCCCCATCGACCAGGATGAAAAAATCGATGAAGGCAGGATCCGGCGGCAAGTGAATCACGTCATTGAGGGAGGAGTTCACGGCATTCTCGCCTTCGGCTCCAACGGCGAATTTTACATGGTGGACGACGATGAAACCGGGCGCGGCCTGAAAATCATCGTGGACGAGGCAAGGGGCAGGCTTCCGGTATTCCTCGGCATCGGCGCCATCAGGACCCGCAAATGCGTACAAGTGGCGCAAATGGGAAAAAACTCGGGAGCTTCGGGCATTTCGGTGTTGCAGCCCATGTTTCTGAAGCCCGACGAAACGGAATTGTACGAACATTTCAAGGCAATCGCCGCCTCTGTCCCAGGTTTCCCCATGCTGTTGTACAACAATCCCGGCCGCACCGCCTATACCCTGAGCGCCGACCTTGTGGAACGCCTCGCCGCCGATTGCGACAACATCGTCGGCATGAAGGACTCTTCCGGCGATATGACCCAGACCATGGAGTTCATGCGGCGTACGCGCGGAATGGACTTCAAGGTTTTCGGCGGCAAGGACACGCTCATCTTCGCCGCGCTGGTTCATGGAGCGGCCGGCGCGGTGGCGACCACCGCCAATATGTTTCCCAGGCTCGTCTGTTCCATTTACGAAAAGTTCGTGTCCGGCGATCTTGCCGGTTCGCTGGAAGAGCAATACCGGCTTATGCCGATACGCCTGACGATGGACAAGGCCAGTTTCCCCGTCGGCACCAAGGATTTGGCAAATGTCATGGGACTGGATATGGGAGTGCCGTATCGCCCGAACCTCCCCACCGGCGGGTCGGTACTGAAAATGATGAGGGATGCCGTTGCCCAAGCCGGGGTGGCGGAAATATCCGGTTGTCCCGGATAAACTCCCATCCCGGCGAATGCCGTAACAGGCGCGTACGACAGTGGGGGAGGCGGGACCGCAAGGACCCCGCCTCCCCGATGATTTGATTGAGGGCGCGAACATCGCCCCGGTTTTGGCTTCATTTGGCGAAAACGGGCGCCGAACCAATGGCCTCGACGAAAAGGGAATAGACGGACTTGCAGCCGGTCATGAACAGCCGGTTCCGCTTTTCGCCTCCGAAAACCAGGTTCGATATCCGTTCCGGCGTCTTGACGAAACCGATTTGCTTGCCCTGGGGATTGAAAACGGCGACGCCGTTCTTCTCGTCGGACCCGCCCCAGCCACACCAGAGATTTCCGTCGGCGTCCACCCGGAAGCCGTCGGCCATGCCGCCGTCGGCGTCGACAAGGGTCCGGCGATTGGCCAGCCTGGTTCCGTTTTCCACCACGTCGAAAGCGAGAATCAGGCGATTCGGCGAAGCGCGGCCCTCAACGAGATAGAGGATGGATTCGTCGGGGGAGAAGGCAAGGCCGTTGGGGCCCTTGATGTCGGCAAGAATCAGGACAAGCTCCCCGGTTTTGCCGTCGATGCGGTACACTCCCTGGTGCGGCTGCTCCATGTCCTGCTTGTAGCCTTCGTAATTGCCGCCGATGCCGAAGGGGGGATCGGTGAACCAGATGGAATCGTCGGACTTGACCGCCACGTCGTTGGGAGAGTTCAGCCGCTTTCCCTGATACGAGTCGGCGAGTACCGTGATCTTTCCGTCGTACTCGGTGCGGGTGACGCGGCGGCTGTGTTCGCAGGTGATGAGCCGGCCTTGGCGATCCCGGGTCATGCCATTCGAAAAATTCGAAGGCTTGCGGAAAACGGAAAGCTTTCCGGTTTCCTCATCCCAACGGACAATCTGGTTGTTGGGAATGTCGGAAAACAGGAGATAGCGCCCGTCGCCGAACCAAACGGGCCCTTCCACCCAACGAAAGCCGGTAGCGATGCGCTCCACTTCGGCGGAGTAAAGAGTGTATTTCCTGAAAGAATCGTCGAGCGCCCGGATTCCCGGATCCGGATAGGG
>JAITKH010000398.1 GCA_031278535.1 Planctomycetota bacterium
AATGGCGGTGATCTTCGTCAACAACACGGTATATGGCATGACCGGCGGCCAAATGGCGCCAACCACCATGGAAGGCGAAGTAACTTCAACCTGTTCGCATGGCCGCGATCCCCGCGAGTCCGGTTATCCGCTCCATATGTGCGAACTCATCGACCGGCTCAAGGCGCCGGTTTACATCGAACGCGTCTCGGTGTCCGACATCTCCCATATCCGCAAGGCGCGGAAGGCAATTTTCAAGGCGCTGGAAATCCAGCGCGACGGCAAGGGTTACGCCTTTGTGGAGATCCTTTCCAACTGCCCCACCAATCTTCGCCAAAACATCCAAGCCTCGACCGATTTCGTTAACAACGAAATGGAAAAAGAATTTCCCCTCGGCCTCTTTCGCGATCAGTCAGCCGAAACGGTTCCCCATCGGCGACCCAACCGGATATTGGACAAGGAAAGCCTGGATGAAATATACGATTTGACCAGGGGAGCGCCGGATGCGCCGGACAATCCGGATGTGAAACCGATTGGAATTAAAATTGCCGGCTTCGGCGGACAAGGCGTCCTCTCAATGGGATTAATCATTGCCAATGCGGCCTGCCAGTCCCGCCGCCATACTTCCTGGTATCCATCCTATGGACCGGAACAAAGGGGCGGTACCGCCAATTGCTCGGTACGGATTTCCGGCAGCGGCATCGGCAGCCCGTTGGTGGACAGCCCCGATGTCCTGGTGGCGCTGAACCAGCCGTCACTGGAAAAATTCGCGGCGGACGTGAACCCGAAAGGAATGATTCTCTACGGCGCCCGCATTGAGGGCGTCAAGCCGCGGACAGGCGCACCGATCCATGCGGTTCCAGCCGCGATTCTCGCCACCGAGGCGGGAAACGCCAGGGCGGCGAATACCGTCATGCTCGGGGCGATTTCTTTTTTCGGCGTCACTGGTTTGGATCGCGAATTCTTTCTGGCCGCGGTCGAGGACAATTTCTCCGGGCGCCCAAAACTGATTGAATTGAACCGCAAAGCTTTCGAATTGGCGGAAAAATGGGCGGCGACGCAAGTCTGAACAAATCGTCGGCCCAATCGCCGCAAGTCGCCAAAAGATTCCTCGCCGAGTTCCCGAATGTCTCGAGACTTCGCCGCCCGATTTTCCCGGGCGGCATTTTTTGCAACCGTCTCTGTCTAAAAACATTTGCTTTCCTTTTTGCTTCAGGTTATGGTATATGGGAAGCAGCGATGCGCGGGCTCTGGCATCCGGGCGGGATTCGGATGCGCGGTGACGTCGACACGGGCTGAATGCCGCTTGCCCGGGAGTCTGTCCGGCAAATTCAAGTGATTCCGGGAGACTGATAATGCCAGGTTTTATGCCAAGGACGGCCGCATGTGTTTTGTCGGCGCTGTTTTCCCTCGCTTTTTTTTCGCCGGCGGGCGAATTATTGCGGCCGGTTCCAACCGATGCCCTGGTAACCCGTTTCATCCGCTTTAATCTTCGTTATTCTCTGCGCGATATTGGCTCGGACAGCATTCAAAAAGTCGAGTTTTTCATCACTGGCGACATGGGACGAACTTGGCGCCTGTATGGGGAGGACGCCGATCGCACTCCTCCCATGACCATTGAAGTGCCGGGTGAGGGAGTCTATGGTTTCGTGAGCGTTGCCACCGACCGGTTCGGCAATCGGGAACGGGAACCTGTTCCGCGGACGAGACCTGAATCTGTCATTGTTGTGGATCGTACCCCCCCCCAGGCCAAATGGCTATCCCCGCTTCAGAACATCCTCGGACGGAGTCGGCCGCTTGAACTGGCATGGGAAACGGGCGACATGTATTTCGGCCCAACCCCGGTCAACATCCAATATGCGGCCGACGCCAACGGCAACCATGATCGGGGCGCGACATGGCTTAGCCTTCAGGACAACCTCACCGCTTCGGGAAAGATAACCTGGTCTCCCCCCGGAGGCGCTTCGGGGCGCTACCATTTTCGCCTGATCGCCGAAGATCGAGCCGGCAACCTGGCAGTCGCCTACTGCCCCGCCATGGTCGTGATCGACAATTCGCCCCCGATCGTCACCGCCGTGGAACCGCTCCATTCCAATAAACTGGAAACGCCGATAACCGTCATGGCCAATGACGGACCGTCCGGTTCCGGCGTTAATGAAATATCCCTCTATACGTCCGACAACTCCGGAAGTTCCTGGGTGTTAATCAAGGAAGAAAGGCAGCCGGGCGAATCCGTGCCTGTCAAACGAAAATCGGGCCAATCCATTCCCTTTACGGCTCCCCGGGCCGGAGATTATGCCCTATGGCCGGTGGTTTTCGACGAGGCCGGGAACGCCTCTCCTCTTCCATCGGTGGGAATGCCGGGGCCTTACATTCTCACTATCGACGACGAACCGCCGGTGGTCACCCTGCAGAATTCTTTCCTCATGGGAAGAAGCGTGGTTCTGGCCAACGAGTCAAGAAATCTTTCCTGGACCGCCTACGATCCCCATATCCTGGTTAACAGTGCCGTAGTCATGCTTTCGCTTGACAATGGTTCATCCTGGCAAGTGCTTCGGTCGGACCTGCCGACCAGTGGAACGGAGGCGATATATTTTCCCTTCAGTTCCCAAAGCGAAGAGGCGAGACTAAAGGTCACGGTCTCCGACGAATTTGGAAACGTCGGGGAGGGCCTTTCCGACATATTCCGGCTTTCCGGAGCCGACACCATTATTGAATCCGTCAGCCCGTCCGGAACCGGTGCTTCCGGTCCCGCAACGGGAGCGCTGAACGAATTTTTTGGAGGAGACATCGGGGAACCGCCCCGGATTCCGCTTCCTCCCGTATCCGGACCAGCGGGGCCGGGGTATCCGCCTCCGCCTCAACCGCCTCCCCCGCCTCAACCGCCATTGTCGACGCAATCGCCTGTTCCGGGACAACAATCCCTATTTAATTCGACTCTGATCGCGCCAGTCGATATCTTCACTCCCCCGGATTCGGGCATTCCCCCGCCGCCTTCTGAAGCGAACCCTCCGGCCAGTTCTTTCGGAACCGGAGACATAAGTTATCCTCAAGGCGAGTCGACAGCAGGATCCATTCCAGGAGTCATGATCGGCGGCGTTCCAGTTGAGCAATCATCGCCGGTTCAAGCTCCTCCCGAAGAAAACACGGGATTGCTATCGCCCTTGGGCGAATGGACGCCGTCTCCGGGACGCGATTTGTCGGTGGCAACCCCCAATCCGCCCCAACAGCAGAATCTCCGACCCCAACCTGAGGTTCCGTCGGCGGATGATAGCCGCGGCAATTCTCCCTTTGATACCGGTTGGTTTCCATTTCCTTCGCCGCCGTCGCCCGGGCCAAGCGGAACCGGGGATTCACTTCCCGATCCTTCTCCCCCGGCATTTGGCGACTGGCCTGCCGGCGACTGGCCTGACTTTGATACTCGTCCCTTGCCGCCCTTGCCAAATGACGAATTTACTTCGACGTTTCCTTCGCCAACTCCGCCGCCAACGACGAGTCCTCTCGACAATTCTCCCGCTCCCCTACCTCCTTTGCCGTCGGTGGATAGCCCGGATGTTTCCCCGCCGCCCCTGGTCGTGCAGCCTTCCCAGCCGAATGTCCCGCTCCGACCCGAGAACAAACGCCACTTGTCTGATCGGTATGTCGCCGAATCGAAGCGTTTGCTGGAGGAAGGCAACCTCGGCCTGGCGTTGGAGGAGGCCACTCAGGCATTGAACGAAGATGAATCAAATTACCGCGCCTACATGGCGT
This sequence comes from Planctomycetota bacterium, assembly GCA_031278535.1. Taxonomy (GTDB): domain Bacteria; phylum Planctomycetota; class SZUA-567; order SZUA-567; family SZUA-567; genus JAJBSZ01. The sequence goes on from JAITKH010000398.1 coordinate 3,730, forward strand.
TGTCGCAGGTGTACGTCCAACAGGATCCCAATTTCAACGATTTCGCCCGGGCCGCCATTCGCGCCAAGGAGGCAACCAACATTGGGCGCGGCGAATGGGATGCGTGGTGGAATTGCGCGGATGTCTTCTATCGCTGGGCCCACCGCCGCAATCTTGACGCACAGGGCCTCTATCGCAATCGCCAACGCCCGCCGGTGGATATGATTGACGAACGGAACCAGGCATTGAACAATGCCAAAATAGCCATTTCCAATTCCGCAACCCTGGTACAGGCAGCCGGCGAGGCGGATCGCAAGAAAGTGTCGGTTGTCCAGGGACTGATCGCCTATCTCCAGGCGATGACCATTCAGGAACCGGTTCCACCGGCGACTGGCTCGAGTCAAGCCGAAATGGATGAATATCGTCGAACCCAGGCGGCCTACAAGGCGTCTGCCGGTCCCGCCCTGGCCGATGCCCTGCCCTATTTTCAGGCCGCCATGGGATTGGGGGTTCCGGGCTACACCGAAACATTTCATATGGGCATCATCAATTTCCGCCTGGGCGGACTGGAAAAAGATGGCGGCAACATGGGTCAGGCCATGAACTACTATCAACAGGCGGCCCGCTACCTTGACGAAGCCGCCACCACTGGAGACACCCCCCCGGGAGGACCGCGCGAGGCCTATTACATGCTTGCGTATTGTCACGACCTCATGTCGGAACAGGCAGGGCCGGATCGGGTGAGGAACAAGGAGTTGGCGCTTCGTTATTGGCGACAGACCGCCGAGTTTTATGCCGCCGGTACTGCCTATCGCGATTACGCCCTTCAACGGATAGATGCTTTGTCAGCCGAATTGGGGCAATAGCGTTATCCCCAAGTTTAGCCTTTTCAGGCCAATAGTCCCGTTTCCCATGCGCATAGCCCATTGTAGCGATCTCCATGCGGTGCGTGTCCCGGAATGGAGGCAAGCGAATGTCAAGCGCCTGCTCGCCGCCGCCAATCAAGCGCTTTTCCGCCGCCGGCGGCATCGGGAAAGGCTGGCGGCCGAGGCTGTTTCCGCCTTGGCGGCCAAACGCCCCGATATTGTCCTTTTCACGGGCGATTTCACCCAGCATGGCCTGCCAAAGGAAGCTACCGCGGCCGAAGAGATTTTCTCCCCCTTGACCAGGAACAACATACCCGTTCTCGCCGTGACGGGAAATCACGACCTTTACGGCGGGAGCGTTCCCGTCGAATTGGCCGATCTGGTTCGACGGCTTTCCCTGGGCATCCGGCCCGGAAGCGACGGCATTGTCCGGTTGCCGGGCGTGGAGATACTCCCTCTCGAACAGACCATCCCCACCCCGCCCTTCATTTCCGCCGGGTTCCAGAAGCCCGGGGAATTGATGATGGCGATGTCCTCCTGGCGGGAACCGCCTGACGGCGCCATGCGCCTGGCCTGCGGCCATTATCCTGTAATTGACTTCCATCCCCGGGATCCCCTGCTCTTTCTGCGCAAACTTCGCGGCGCGGAAAATCTCGAGCAATTCATCAATCGGGCCGGGGTGGCCGGATATTTCTGCGGCCATAACCATTGTCGGTTTGAAACGGCACTGGCTGGAGGATGTCGGCAATACGCGGCTCCCCCCCTTTCCTCGCCCAACGCCGGCGAAGTGGCCATCTATGAATGCGGGTCCGGGCTGGAGCGTCCAATCCTTGCCGGTCCGCAATGCAAATGACCGTTCATGGGCGGAAACTGCCACTTTGTGGGGATTTTTACCGTCTTTTCTGAAACCCGTTGACTTGCATCCGCAAGCTGGTAGGATGAGTCAAGAAATGCCATTGAGGGTGTACTCCGGCACTTTCAAGAAAAGGGAGAGGAGATGGCGAAAAGAGAGGGAGAGCGTCTTTTTGGCGGCATTGATGTGGGCGCAACCAAGATTCTTGCCATAGTGGCTGACACAAATGGCAATGTCATCTCCCAGGCCAAGAAAAAAACCAGAGGTGAAACCGGTTTCAAGACGGTATGCGAACGCATCGCCTCCACCCTGGCGGAGGCTGCAGAGATGGAAGGTCTTGGCTTCAACAACCTGGACGCCGTCGGAATCGGCATTCCCATGCCGGTTCTGCCGGGCGGCGTCACTCCCACCGCCTCCAACCTGCCCGGCTGGGAAAATGCCCCGTTCGTCAAAACCATGAACGCCCTCATTGGCCGCCCCTGCTCGGCCGCCAATGACTGCAATGCCGGAACCTACGGCGAATATGTTTATGGGGTTGGAAAGGGATCGAAAACTCTCATCGGCTTTTTCGTCGGTACCGGACTTGGCGGCGGAATTGTCTTCCATGACCAACTCATCGTGGGCGAGAACAGCATGGCGGCCGAACTCGGCCATATCATTGTGCAAGAGGGCGGACGCCTCGCCCGCGGTTGCGGACACAGGGGATGCCTTGAGGCCTACGCTTCCAAGGCCGGGATGGCCAGGCGCATGGCCTGGGAAATATTTTTCGAGGGCAGAAAAAGCATCCTGACTCAATTGGTGCCGGACGGCAATTTCGCAACCATCAAAGCGTCCCTGCTCCAGGAGGCATATCGCAAGGGCGATCCCGTGGCGGTTGAAACCCTGGATGAACTGGCTCACTATCTCGGCATCGGCATCGCCAATTACATTTCGATTTTCGGTCCCGATCTTGTGGTCATCGGCGGCGGCGTGTTCGAGTCGCTTGGTAAGGAACTTCTGCCGAAGGTGCGGGAATCGGCGCGGCTGCGGGTTTTTCCCGCGGCGTCTTTCAAGGACACGCGGATATGTCTGACAAAAATGGGCGATAACGCGGTGGCGCTTGGGGCGATGGCTCTCGCCCGGCGCCAATTCGACGAGGGAACCGGGAGAAGCGAGTGAATCGCCTTGTCATCTTCGCCAATCCGGACAAGCCCGAGGCCATGCGCCTGGCCGCCGAAGCGGAACGGGAAACGGACCGCCTTGGATTGGAAGTTTGCCTCTCGACCCGGATCGGCGAAGATATCTCCGGCTTCGCACCCGATCTGGCGGCTGTTTTCGGCGGCGACGGCACAGTGCTGGGAGCGGCGTCGGCGCTGGGGGAAAACCCGCCGCCCATTCTCGCCTTCAATCTGGGGCGGTTGGGTTATCTGGCGGAAAACTCGCCCGACAGCTTTTCCGGCCTGATCCGCCGCGCCCTGGCGGGGGAACTTCGGCAAAGCGTTCGCATGCGGGTGGAAGCCGGACTCGAGTCTCCGCGCCGGCAATGGCGGCGTACCGCCCTGAATGAATTCGCCCTTGTCTCCCGCCTGAACGGGCGGCTTCTCCCGCTTTCGGTATGGGTGGACGGCAAACAGCTCATGGATATCCGGGGCGACGGCATCATCATCGGGACCCCGACCGGATCAACTGGTTATGCCTTGGCGGCCGGCGGTCCGGTGGTCAGCCCCGAACTTGCGGCTATCATCCTCGCCCCCATCTGTCCGCACCAGCTGGCCAACCGATCCCTGGTACTGGATCCGACCGAAACGGTCCGTCTCCAGCATTTCAGCGATCAGCCGATCGACCTCCTGGCGGATGGCCGCCTCTGCCTTGCCATGGACATGGATGAAACGCTGACGACAAAAATATCCCCGTCGCCGATCCGCTTCCTTTCCTCTTCCACGGAAAAATACAAGCTGCTCCGGGAAAAACTGGGCTGGGGGTGGAAGGCGACGCATGGTTATTCCGAACGGAGAATGCGGAACGGCTGACAGGTTTTCCAGGCTTGAGGCGTGAGAGAAAGGCACTTGGCATGGGCGATTGCGGCGCGACGGTTCGACAGGACGAATTGGTGGACAGACTGCTGGATATTGCCATCGACGAAGATATCGGCGATGGTGACGCAACCACCGCCGCCCTTTTCCCGACGCCAGGACGGACCAGCGGCCGTTACGTGGCCCGCGCCCCTGGCGTCATGGCTGGCGGCGATGTGGTGCGACGCCTCTTCTTTCGCCTGGGAGAACGGTTCGCCGGTGATGCCGGTGCGGTTCGGGTTGAGGCCATCCGGAAAGACGGCGAAAAATTCGACGCCAATGGCGAACTCCTGACAATTTCGGGCGACACGGCGATCATTCTTGCGGGAGAGCGCATATCCCTCAACCTGCTTCAACGGATGTGCGCAGTGGCGACTCTTACCAGCCGTTTCGTCGCGCTCGCCGCCGGAACCAAGGCAAAAATTCTTGATACCCGGAAAACCCTTCCCGGACACCGCGTCCTCGACAAATTGGCGGTGCGGGCCGGCGGCGGCGAAAACCATCGCATGGGGCTGTACGACATGGTACTCATCAAAGACAATCATTTGGCCGCTTTCGGCGGGCCGGCGAAAGCTGTCCGCGCGGCACGGGCGAATACCCCGCTCCCCGTCATGGTCGAGGTGGACACGCCGGCCCAACTGGCTGAAGCGCTGGAAGCCGAACCCGATTATATCCTGCTCGACAACATGACTCCGGAGACGCTTGCCGAAGCGGTGAAGGCTGCGGACGCCCTGACCCGGGAACAGGGATGGAAGCGCCCCCGGCTCGAAGCTTCCGGCGGCGTCAGTCTCGCGACGGCGGCGGCGGCGGCGGCGAGCGGCGTGGATCGCATTTCGGTCGGAGCCATCACCCATGCGGCCGGCTCAATCGACATCGGGCTGGACTTCGATCCGGAGGAAGAATAGAATGCCCCGTTCCGTCGTTCCGGCTGTCGCCGCGCTTGCCGCTTTTCTGATTCCTTTTGCGGGCCGGGCGGGGGAACAACCGGGCCCCATCCCCCGAAACTGGTTCCTGTTGCTGTTCGATTGGTCGCATTCCTTCGGGATCTTCAGCATTGTCATGGCAGTCGTCCTGGCCCTGGCCATCGCCATATCGTTCGACCTGCTGTTCACGCTCCGCCTGACAAAACTGGTGCCGGATTCGCTGCTTTCGGAGATTCAGGATGTCATGGCCGCCGGCGAATACGAGCAGGCGCTCAGCATTTGTGAAAAATCCGAAACGCTGATCGGACAGGTTTTCGCCGCTCCACTTTCCAAGACCGATTATCCTTTCCAGCGCATGAAGGAGGCAATGCTTGCGGAACTTCGGGTCCAGTGCCTGATCTGGCGGCAATGGATCGGGTATATCGAGATGGGCGTTCCCCTGGGAATTTTCCTGGGGCTGGCCATGGCGCTGATCGAAGCCCTGCGTTTCGTTTCCGAACTCGCCGAAAGGCCCAATCCGATACTGGCGATTGCCACCACGCCGGAGTTGCGCCTGTCGATCCAGAGCGGCCTGATCGCCCTGCTCCTCGGCCTGTCCGTTTCCATCATTTCCAGAATCGTCTCCGGGATATGCGCCGCCAGGCTCGATTACGCATTGGTTGAAGCGGAACGGGTGGGCGAAGAATTGCTCGATTCCTTCCGCCCCCTGCCCCATTCGCCGGAGCAATGATGTTTCGCCTGATCGTTCTCTCCTATTTTTCCGGATCCGTTCCCTTCGGCCTCCTGATCGGATTTCTGGCCGGAAAGGATGTCCGTCTCGCCGGTTCCCACAATATTGGAGCCAGCAATGTCTGGAGATTATGCGGCTGGAAATGCGGCCTCGCCACTTTTTCCCTGGATTTTATCAAGGGATTGGCCCCGGTAATCTGGTTCGCCGAATCGTCCGCAACCGATCCGGCACCCTATTCCGCCATTCTTGCCGCCTTCCTGACGGTGCTCGGCCATAATTTTCCGATCTGGCTAGGCTTCCGGGGAGGCAAGGGAGTGGCGACCTCGGCCGGAGCGGCTGCCGGTCTCATGCCCCTTCCCTTCGTCATCGCCTTCTCTTCTTTCGCCCTGACGGTGGCTTTCTGGCGCTACACGTCGCTGGGTTCCATGCTTTCCAGCCTGGTTTTGGCGGGAGCCGCGTTTCTCCTCCTTCCAGACCCCTTGGGGACGAATCTTCCGCTTCTCCTGCTGGCAATGGCGTTGTCGGCAATGATCTTCATCCGCCATCGGCATAACATCGCCCGCATTCGGGCAGGAACCGAGAATCGTTTCCCTCCTCCAAAGCCGGAGGAATTCGAGGAAACGATGAAAGGGGACGCCGGATGAGCCCGGGCAGGCGCATGGAAACGGAACAGGTTTTTCTCGGCCTGGGCTCAAATTTGGGCAACCGCCTCGACAATCTTGGGCAGGCTTTGGCAAAAATCGCGGCATTGCCGGATTGCCGGCTGCTGCGGACAAGCGGATTCTATGAAACCCGCCCGATCGGCGGCCCCCCCGGCCAGGAGAATTACCTTAACGCCGCCTGCCAGATTCGGACGCGGCTTTTCCCGCCGGAATTGCTGGCGGCAACGCAGCGGACGGAAAGGGAACTCGGCCGGCGGCGCGAAGAAGAGCCGGAGCGCTGGGGACCGCGACGAATCGACATCGATATTCTGCTGTGGGGAGACAGTACCCTGGATCGACCGGAACTGATTGTTCCGCACCCCAGGCTGACGGAACGAGCCTTTGTCCTGGCGCCGCTGGCCGAACTGGCGCCGGACGCGACGCATCCGGCAACGGGATTGAGGATCCGGGAACTTCTGGAAAGGATGGCCGAGCCGCATGAAGTCATATGCCGCCTACCTCTTTGATGCCGACGGCACCATCATCGACACCCGAGAGATGATTTATCAATCCTTCGTACGAATGGGAGAGGCCATGAAAATGGAAATGCCTCCCCGCGACTTCATTGAAGCCACTATCGGGTTGCCGGTGACGGTTCAAGTCCCCCTGATCCTGGGGGAAGGCAAGGGAGAGGAATATTATGCAAGAGCGCGGAATGCCTACAGCGACCACATGATGGCCAACTACCGCGAACTGCTGGGCACCTTTCCCGGCGTCCGGGAGGGTCTGGCGAAGCTGGCGGAGAATGGGAAAAAATTGGCGGTTGTTACTTCGCGCCGCCGGCAAAGCCTGGACATTTTTCTTGATGCCCTGGATTTGAACCGATACTTTTCCCTTAAGGTAACGCCGGAGGATACCGTGCGAAGCAAGCCCGATCCGGAGCCCGCCCTCCTTGCCATGCGACTCCTCGGGTCGTACCCGGAGGAGACGGTGTTTATCGGCGACGCCGAATTTGACATTCGCTGCGGCCGGGCGGCCGGGATTGACGCCGTTCTCGTCGCCTGGGGCGGCATGGATCCGTCAGGCTGGCCGATCCGGCCGGATTTCACGGCCCGCCATTTTTCCGATCTTCTTCCCGAAACCGAATGAACGGGGGAAAATTCCATGCGCATCATTGAGAATCTCGCGGAAATGCGGGAAACGGCAAAGGGAATCGCCGTCTCCAGGCGATCATGCGGACTGGTTCCCACCATGGGCGCGCTGCACGACGGGCATCTCTCCCTCATGCGCCGCAGTTCCGGCGAAAACGATGTCAGCATCATTTCAATCTTCGTCAATCCCACCCAATTCATGCCTGGCGAGGATTTTGACAGCTATCCCCGTACCTGGGAAGCCGATGTGGAAGCGGCGGAAAAGAATGGCGTGGACATAATCTTCCATCCCGCGCCGGAAGACATGTACCCGTCCCGTTCCCAGACCTCGGTCATGGTACACGGCCTGACCCGCAGCCTCTGCGGGATGTCCAGGGGCCAAGGCCATTTCAGGGGGGTTACGACCGTCGTGGCCAAACTGTTCAACTTGGTACAGCCCACCCGCGCCTATTTTGGCCAGAAGGACGCCCAGCAGGCTGTGGTAATCCAGCGCATGGCGCTTGATCTCAATTTCCCGGTCGAAATAATCGTGTGCCCCATCGTCCGGGAAACGGACGGTCTGGCCATGTCCAGCCGCAACCGCAACATCCCGCCCGAATACCGTCAACGGGCCCTGGTTTTACGGCAAGCGCTGCAACTGGGACGGGAACTTGTCCAGGGAGGCGAAACCGATCCCGTCGTTATCAGCAACGCCATGGGGGAGCACATTCTGGGAGACAACGAAATAGAATTGGACTACCTGGAAATAGTTTCCCCCGAAACGCTTGAGACGGTGGAAAAACTGGACGACTTGGTCCTTATCGCCGGCGCCATAAAGATCGGGGGCGTCCGCCTAATCGACAATATTTTGATCGGCCCGAACGGCCCCTGGGAGGATTGAAGCGTTCTTGCCGGAAGTGCCCCCGATTCATCCGGACTGGAGTCGTTTCGGCAATTCTGGCGGGAGAACGCCGGATCGTATCACAAGAAGGGAGAATGCATCGAAGCGATGCCGCACCTGGTGTTACAAGCCTTCCTTCGGCGGGTGGTGAACGATGGCGCACACCTTTACCAAGGCACATCGTTTTCCAGGAGTTCCAGGCGCATAATTGTCCGGAAAGCCCGTTTTTGGCGAAATTTCATGATTTTGGAAAGCAAATATGCAAAAAACCGTACAAAATAACCCTTTTGATCCATAGCCACTTACCATGCGGGGCGGTGAAACCGAGAAAAAAGGGAAATATTTTTTTGCCTTTACATGATAAATCCTCCGGTTATACTGTATGCTAACAAAGTGGTA
>JAITKH010000107.1 GCA_031278535.1 Planctomycetota bacterium
TATCACCGGCAGAGCATTTTTCATGGCGGCAAGTATCTGTCAAGCCATGCCCTGATGGACTTCATCGAATCGCCGGCCCTGTTCCACGACAAAATCGCCGGGCTTATGCCCGACCGCGACAGCGACGCCTACCGGAACGGCAGGGCGGCCCATTGCCGCATCCTGGAAGGCCCGGAAGCCTATCGGAGGCGCTATGTTTTCGGCGGTCCCGTCAATGAGAAGACGGGCGGCTATTACGGCCAGCAGACCAAGGCGTACGGCGAATGGCGGGCCGCCCGTGAGGCGGAAGGGCTGGAGGTCTTGCCCGACTCGACCGACCGGCTGTGCGAACTCATGGCCGCCGGCGTGGCCATGCATCCGGAGGCGACGGAGACGCTCCAGATCGGCGAACCGGAGGCGACGGTCCGGGCGCCCTATTGCGGGACGCCCTGCCAGATCAGGATCGACTGGCTGACCGAACAGGCGATCGTCGATCTGAAGACCTGCCGGTCGCTCAAACGGTTCGCATGGGATTTCTACGAATATCGGTACCAGAACCAGTTTTCCTTCTACCAGAAAGTTTACGAAAACGCGTCGAGCCGGAGGCTTCCCGTCCTCATCATCGCGGTCGAGAAGGAAATGCCCTGCCATGCGGCGATGTTCAAAATAGAGCAGGCGGCATTGGACAAGGCGCAGCTCGAAAACGAGGCGGCAATCGAGCGGATGCGCCAATGTCAGGCGACCGGCAACTGGCCCACCGGTTACGAAGGCGTTCATGCCATAGCGGCCAGGTAGCGTTTTACCCGTCCGGGCATCGGTTGCGAACCGCGGCCTCCGCGGTCGGAGGCGCATTGTCAAAGGAGATGGTATGCACAGGGACAAACTGCCAATTGACGTCGTTGTCAAGCATGTCGGGATGGACGGAATCGGCGTGACGCTCGTCTATCCCACCGGAAACGTCACGCATGTCATGCCGGTCGATATCGCCGACAGGTTGAGAAAGGGAATCGAGGAGGAAATGTGAGATGGGAAACATTTTTGAAAGCGTCATCCGGAATCCGGTTCCGGCGCCGCCGAGGGGGATCATTTATGGGTCGGCCGGGGTCGGCAAATCGACGTTTGCCGGAAGCGCCAGGGACGCGCTTGTCGTCGATTGCGAGAACGGGATTGGATCGCTCCAGTGCCAGCGGACGCCGTTCCTCGAAACCTGGGATCAGATCAACGAATGGCTGATCGCCCTGGAGAGGAACGAACACGGGTACAAGGCCGTCGCCGTCGACACCGTCGACTGGCTGATCCGGCGCATGGAAGAGCACGTCAACGGCCACCAGGTGACGCAAACGCTGATGAAGAGCCACGGCGGATACGGCTCCGGCAAAATGGTTTTGAAAAACTACGTGTACCAAATCCTCCTGCCGCTTCTGAACCGAATCGGCAACCGCGGCATCGTGGTCGTCCTGCTGGCCCATGCCAGGCGGACGGAAATCACCGACGTGGACGGGATCACGGTCGAGAAGACGACGCCGGACCTGCCGCCGGACCTGCTCAACACCTTTGTTGAATGGGCCGATTTCGTCTGCCTGGCCAAGCTGCAACCCGACGGCAAGCGGGTTCTCGTCACCGGGAGCGAGGCGAACGACCGCGCCCTCGTCAAGAACCGCTACAGCCTGCCTCCCGTCATTGATCTGTCTTGGCCGGCCTTTATCGCCGCTGTCGGCGCCGGATTGGCCGAGAAATTCAAAAAGGAGAATTGACATGCCCTATCTCGACGGTTTCGACGCGAATCTCGTTGAACCCAATGCCGTTCTGGACCCGATTCCGGCGGGAACCTATCTCGTCGCCATCGAAACGTCGGAACGGAAGAAGAACAAGAACAACAGCAACGAGCACCTGGAACTCGTGTTCAAGGTGCTTGACGGCCCCCACAAGGGCCGGACGGTGCGGTCGCGGCTGAACATCTGGACCGACAGCGCCGCGGCCAAGAGGATCGCCCAGGGCGAACTGTCGTCCATTTGCCGGGCCGTCGGCGTCATGGCGCCGAAGAACTCCGAGAAGATCCACAACCTGCCGCTGGAAATCGCCGTCAGCGTGACCAATCCGGACGAAAACGGCCGCCAGTACAACGAGGTCAGGGGCTATGCCAAGCGCGGGGCGCTGGGCGCCCAAAATCGCCCGAATAGTCCGCCGCCGGCGCCGCCGCAACCGATGCCGACGCAACCGGCGCCCCAACGGCCGGCGGCGCCGCCTGACAACATGGGCTGGCTCCAATAATGGTAGAACTCGAACTCCCCTGGCCGCCGTCGGTCAACCACTATTGGCGGCATGTCCTGACCGGGCGCCACGTCGAAGTGAAGATTTCCGGCAAGGGCCGCGACTACCGGAATGCGGTCTGGCTCATCGTCAAGCGAAGCGGAATCGCCATGCAGACCGGGGCGATACAGATAAACCGTTTGCTGTATTGCCCCGACTGGCGGGAACGGGACGAGGACAACACCGCCAAGGCGATTTACGACAGCTTGAGCCACGCCGGAGCGATTCAGGGCGACCAGTTCGTTTGCCGGGGCCTGGTGGAGAAGCGCAA
>JAITKH010000269.1 GCA_031278535.1 Planctomycetota bacterium
GCAGAAGGATCGAAACCTTGCAAAATATTCTCTTCATTTTTACCGAAATTCAGTCGCTTTTTCCCCAATTTTCCGACGATTTCGCAGTTTGATGGCACTTTTTCAGGGACGACTACGTATGCGCTGGATGAACAGAAAGTCGGGAAAAATCCCGATTGCGCCGGCGGCATGGGCATGGTATACTTTTGCGAGAATCTGGGCGGACAGCCCGGGAAACGTGACCTGCGCGTCACGTTTTTGCGATTGTGCCGGGGACAATCGAAATGGCGGCGAAAATCGTGGCGTTCATGAACCAGAAGGGCGGTGTGGGCAAGACCACTTCGACCGTGAACATTGGCGCCTTTCTTGCCAAAGAACATCGAAAGCGCGTGCTTCTTGTCGACCTGGATCCCCAAGGCAGCCTTTCGGAGCATGTGGGCCTGGGCGGACCGGAAATCGAAGACACCATCTACCATGTCCTGGTGGAGGGGACGGATCCGCGCCGTGTCATTCGCCGGGTGCATGGATTCGAGGTGCTTCCGGCCAACCAGGACCTGTCCGGCGCCGATGTGGAGCTGCTCGGCCTTCCGGATTGGAATCTCCGTTTGCGGCACTCCCTGGCCCGACTGCGGGAACAATACGATTTTATCCTTGTGGATCATCCTCCGGGCCTGGGGCCGCTCACGATCTCCGGCCTGGCGGCGGCCGACATGGTGGTGGCGCCGATGGAGGCCGAATATCTCGCCCTCCACGGCATCAGCAAACTGATCAACACCGTGGACCTGGTTCGCGAAAACGCCAACCCCGGCCTGATGGTGGAAGGAATCGTCTTCTGCCGCTACGACGGGCGCACCACCCTGGCAAAGCAGGTGAAGGCGGAGGTGAACGATTTCTTCCCCGGCAAGGTATTCTCCACAACCATCCGGCAGAATATCAGGCTGGCCGAGGCCCCAAGCCATGGACTGCCGATATCCGAATATGATCCCGGATCGCCGGGCGCCGACGATTACCGCCACGTGACGGCCGAATTTCTGGAACGCTTCGATGGCGACCCGGCAATTGTCGCCGTCGAGGCGGTTGCCGACGCCGAAGACATCATGGCCGAAACGCCGATAGTACCCGAAAACGCCGCCGGCCGGGGCGCCTGGCAGCGTCAACCTGTTTGGCGATAGGCGGCTGAGAGATTCAATGTATCCATTGGTGGCAACCATCGATCTGGAAACAACCGGTCCGGATCCATACAAGGATCGCATTATCGAGGCGGGAGCGCTGCTTCTGGAGGAAGGGAAGCCGCGCCGGGAATTTTCCGAGCTGATCAATCCGGAGCGGCCGCTCTCGCCCGGCATCATCAAACTTACGGGCATCACCCCGGCCATGGTCAGGGAGGCGAGGGATCAGACGTCCGTCCTGGAGGATTTTCTCGCCTTCATCCCGCCGGACGCGCTTTGCATCGCGCACAACGCCGCCTTTGATCGGCAATTCCTTCGCGTCGCCACCAAGGACAGGTTCACGAACGCCGTCCTGGACACGGTGGAGCTTTCCCGCATTTGCTTTCCCGAATTCGCCAGCCACAGTCTGGCGGTACTGTCGGAAAAATTTGATCTGGATCGGGGCGATTCCTCCCATCGGGCCCTTTCGGATTGTGCGACGCTCGCCCGGCTCTGGTCCATCCTTATCGAAAAAGCGCGGGAGATTCCTTTGGCCGCGCTGCGGGAAATGAGCCGGCTCCTGGTTTCGAATCCCCGCCATCCGTACAAGGAATTCTTCGCTCGCCTGACGGCGGAACGCCTGTCGCTGGGGTTGGGCGAAAAAGCCGAATTGGCGGACCTCTTCAGTGCGGGAAAAGGATTTCTCCCCCGTCCGGCCGCCGACGGGACGGAAACGTTCGATCCCGTCGATCCGGCCATGGTTAAAGGCTGGTTCACGTCCGGCGGCGCCTTTTCCCGCGCTTTTCCAGGGTATGAGAGCCGCCCCGGGCAAATGGAGATGGCCACCGCCGTCGCAGAGGCGTTCAATCGTGACCGCCACCTCATGGTCGAGGCCGGCACGGGAATCGGCAAGAGCCTCGCCTATCTCGCCCCGGCCCTGAAATTCGCCGTGGAGAACCGCACTCCCGTGGTGGTGAGCACCAATACCAAAAATCTGCAAGCCCAACTCTTTAGAAAGGATCTGCCGCTGCTGCGCCAGGCGCTCGCTCTCGATTTCAGGGCCGCCCTCCTCAAGGGGCGCCGAAACTACCTGTGCATCAGGAAACTCCTTTATCTTCTCGACCAGATGGACGCCGAGCTCGACGCCGAGGATCGCATGCGGCTTCTCAATCTCATTCCCTGGGCGGTGTGGACGGCCAACGGCGACATTTCGGAGAACATCGTGGCCGGCCGGCCGCACTTCGCGCCGCTCTGGGACAGGCTCACCACCATCGGGGACGAGTGCCTTGGCCGCTCCTGCAAGCGCTTCCGCCAATGCTTCCTCTGGAAGGCCAGGACGGCGGCCCAGGAAGCGGACCTGGTGATCGCCAACCATTCGCTCGTCTTTGCCGAGCTCGGTTCGAGAAGTCCGGCCCTGCCCGATTACCAACACCTGATTTTCGACGAGGCCCACAACCTGGAGGATGCAGCCACCAACCATCTGGGTGTGGAACTGACCCATATCCGAATCGTGACCGCCGTCAGCCGGCTGCACCGCCCCGGACGAAAAAGCGCAACCGGCCTGGCCGCCAGCATGGAAAAATCGTTCGCCCAGGCTCCTCGCGAATTCGCCCAGGCCGGGCTGAGGCATTTGGACGACATCCGTGCGGCGGCGGATCGGACGAATGAAACGCTTTCCCCCTTTTTCCAGGCGCTGGACGCCGTCCTTGCCTCGAAAAAGTGCGGAGACACCGCCCGTTTCAACGCCGGCGACAAGCGCGAATCGGTTTGGGAACCTGTGGACGCGGCCCGGCACGACCTGTTCGCCGCCCTGGCGGCCATTCTAAGATGCCTGGAGAACATCGTCAACCTGTTGCGGGAAATGGACGAGGGAACCGTCCCCTATCAGCAGGAATTCACGCGCGATGCCGAAGCTTCGACAGCGTGGATACGGGAAATCACCGAGGACGCCGTGTTCATCCTGGAAGCGGGCAGCCGCGACTATGTCTACTGGCTGGAGCGTTTCGGCAAGAAGCCCGGCCAGGTTCGGGCGATGGCGGCCCCAATCGAGGTGGGGCCGCTCCTGTTCGACCAGCTGTATCAGAAAAAGCGAAGCATCCTCTTCTGCTCCGCCACCCTGACGGTCAAGAAACGTTTCGACTTCCTGGCTCGCCGCCTTGGCATATCCCTCATCCCGCCGGAGCGCCTCGACAGCGTGAACGCCGGCACGCCCTACGACTATTCCAGGCAATGCCTGGCGGCGACGCCGATGTTCCTGCCCGAGCCCGGATCCAAGGAAGGCGACTACGCGACGGAACTGGCGGTGTTCCTTTCCGAACTGTTCCGGAGGACCGAGGGGCGCGGGATGGCCCTCTTCACCAGCCACGAGATGCTGTCGCGGGTGGCGGACGTGCTTGAAAAAGAGCTTCTTGGAGACGGAATAACCCTTCTGGCGCAGGGCCGTTCCGGTTCGCGGGAAAACATCACCGCCGTTTTCAAGCGCGGCGGGCGTTCAGTCCTTCTCGGCACCCATTCTTTCTGGGAAGGCGTGGACGTGGTTGGCGACGCCCTTTCCTGCCTGGTCATCGCCAGGCTCCCCTTCGGGGTGCAGACCGATCCCATCATCGCGGCCCGCTGCGAAAAGGTCGAAGAGGCGGGCGGAAACGCTTTTATGGAATATTCCCTCCCTTCGGCCGTTATCCGCTTCCGGCAGGGATTCGGCCGCCTGATTCGATCCCACTCGGATCGCGGCGTTGCCATCGTTGCTGATCGGCGCATCGCGGTCAAGCGTTACGGCCAGTGGTTCCGCGAATCGCTGCCGGTCATGGCCGACAACTATTCGGACCGCGAAACGCTTCTGGGCGACATCAGGGATTTTTTGACCCCTGTGAACGAATGACGCCTCCACTCAAGGAATTTCCGCATGCTGCAGAGAATCGAGGAGTTGCGAAACATCGCCATTATTGCCCACGTCGATCATGGCAAGACCACCCTGGTGGACGCCCTGCTTCGCCAATGCAACGTTTTTCGGCAAAACCAGGAGATAGCCGAATGCGTCATGGATTCGAACGCCATTGAGCGCGAACGGGGCATCACCATTTTTTCGAAAAACGCCGCCGTCAACTACCGGGGCGTCCGCATCAACGTCATCGACACCCCGGGCCATGCCGATTTCGGCGGCGAAGTGGAGCGCGTCCTGAACATGGCCGATGGCGTCCTGCTCCTGATCGACGCCTTCGACGGCCCCATGCCCCAAACCCGTTTCGTCCTCCGCAAGGCCCTGCAGGCCGGCCTGAAGCCGCTGGTGGTGATCAATAAAATTGATCGCTTCGGCGCCCGGCCCCATGAAGTCCTCGACGAGGTATTTGAACTGTTCCTCCAGCTCGACGCCTCGGAGGAGCAACTCGACTTCCCGGTCGTTTACGCCTCCGGGCGCCAGGGGGTGGCCAAGGCCGAGCTTGAGGACAAGTCGGTCGATTGCCGGCCGCTCCTCGACGCCATAATCCGCCATATTCCGCCGCCGGAAGCGGATCGGGACGGGCCGCTTCAGATGCAGGTGGCGGCTATCGACTACAACGACTATGTCGGGCGCATCGCCATCGGACGGGTGTGCCGAGGCCGCCTGCGGGAAAAGATGGAGATGGCGATACTCGCCCGCGACGGCAGCCGCCGAAACGGCCGGATCGAATCGCTCCGCGTTTTCGACGGCATCGGGAGGGCGGCCGCGGACGAGGTCCCGGCGGGCGACATCGCCCTCGTTTCCGGCATCGGCGACATCGGCATATACGACACCATAACCGATCCGGATCATCCGGAGGCCATGCCGGCGATCCGGATTGACGAACCCACGCTCACCATGGAATTCAGGCCGAACGACAGCCCCTTTCTCGGCCGCGACGGCCGCTTCGTCACCAGCCGCCACCTGAAGGAACGCCTGGAACGGGAACTCAGGAGCAATGTGGCGCTGCGCATGGAGCAGACGGGCGACGGCTTCCTGGTCGGCGGCCGGGGCCTTCTGCACCTCGGAATCGTGATCGAGACCATGCGCCGCGAAGGCTACGAATTCGCCGTGGGGCGCCCGAACGTGGTCTTCCAGGAAAAGGGAGGAGAAAAACAGGAGCCTGTCGAACTTCTGGCCGTGGACGTTCCAGAAGACGCCGGCGGCAAGGTGATGGAACTGGTCGGTTCCCGCAAGGGCGCCCTGGAAAAGGTGGAACGCCGGAACGACAGCCTGCACCTCACCTTCAGGATTCCAAGCCGGGGTCTGATCGGCCTTCGGGGCAGGCTTCTCACCGCCACCCGGGGAGAGGCGGTGATGCACCATGTTTTTTGGGACTACGAGGCGTATAAAGGCGACGTTCCTGGCCGGCCGAACGGCGTCCTCGTGTCATCCTCGCAAGGAAAATCCACCGCATACGCCCTGGACGGGCTGCAATTGCGCGGCCAGTTCTTCATCCATCCCGGGGCGGATGTGTACGAGGGCATGATCGTGGGGGAGAATTCGCGTCCGGACGATCTCGAGGTGAACGTCTGCCGGGAAAAGAAACTCACCAATGTCCGCGCTTCCGGCGCCCATGATCGGAACGCCGATCTCGCTGTGCCCCGCGAATTTTCCCTCGAGGCGGCGCTCGAATACCTCGAGGACGACGAACTCCTCGAGGTGACGCCGGAGAGTCTGCGCATGCGCAAGCGCGTTCGTACCGACAATGAGCGCCGCAAGCTGGAACGCCAGGCGCGACTGGCGGCCAGGGCGGAACGCGGCGAACGGATGACTCACCCCGCCGCCTCCCCGTCCGGCGCCTTGGCGCGCCCCCTCCCGTGAACGAGACGCATCAGCGCCGGAACCACGAGAAGACTGGCGAACAGCACCCATCCAAGCGCGAAAATGAAAAGCCGGCCCATGCCGGCCACCCCTTCGTAGCCGCTGATCGCGAGGGATCCGAAACCGGCGAAATCGGTCAGCGCCGTCACGATCAGGGCCCTGCCGGTGTTGGCGACGATGACCGTCACGTCCCGGCCGGACTCGAAAAAGCGTTGGGCGAGATGGATGCCGTTGTCCACGCCCAGGCCGATAAGGATGGGAATAACCAGGGTGTTGACGAAAGTGAAACGCATTCCCGCGACGCTCATGAAGCCGCCGAGCAGGATCAATCCTATCGTTATCGGCGAGAGGCTCCAAAGGAAACGTACCGGATGCCGGATGAAGAAGACGAGAATAATCAGGGAACAGACGGCGAACACCGCCATTGACACCCGGCGGAAGTCGTTTTTCACTATCCCGGCCAACTCGTGGGCGAGAAGCGGCATTCCGGCGAGGACGACGTCGCCGCCCCCACCGGCGGGAATGCCGAAACGCTTCCGGGCCGCCAGCAGCCACGCGTCGTCGATCAGGGGATCCCCGGCCCCCGCGCCGGAAGTCGGGGGATAGATCGAAATCTTCACCACCCATCCCGAAGATTCGAGTATGGACACCCGCTTCACCCTTTCCCCCCAATCAAGGTTCGGCGAATGATACAGGCCGAGCAGCCCGTCCCTGTCGAGTTTGGCGCCGGCGGCGGCCCGGATCGTCTCGCCCCTGTCATACGCCGGCGCGGCCAGTTCGACAGGGAAGGAAAACCCGGCCGGAAGGGGCTCGCGCAAATCGATCAACAATCTCTTCCGGGAAACGAAACGGCGCAGGTACCGCCAGAGCGGCGTGCCGTCGAGATCCGAAGGAAGAACGACGCGATCGGTCTCGGCGCGAAGCCGGTGCTCCCGGAGAAGCGCGAAGGTGAATCCGAAATACGCCTCGTCCAGACCTTCCTCGGCAAGCGCCTTCTGGAAGGCGGTTTCCGTCCGCTCCAGGTCGACCTGGCGAAGGGCGGCCAGCATCCGCCGCTGCGCGGAAGGAGGCGGCAGATAACGGAGAAACGACTCGTGCGCGAGCAGAAATGGCGCTCCCGACGGCAAGCGTTCCCGTTCCATCCCGGCGCAAACGTCCTGAAGGCGGGACGCCAGTTCCACCGCCGCCGTTTCGTCCGATCCGTACGCCAGGAGCATGAGCGAATTGGGATTGCGGTTGGAAAAGGCGCGGGCGATCTCCCCCGACAACTCGAAAACCCGTTCCGGCGGCCGCAGGGCCGAAATCCGTTCGTCAAACACAATCGACTCGGGATGGAAAAGGAGCCGCCAGCCGGCCAGGGACAGAAGGATCAGGCCAATCGCGGCGAAAACCAGGGGATGCCGATCAATCCGCCTCCCCAGTCCGGCGAGTCCCAGCCCCATGGGCTTGAAGACCGACGCCCGTTCGGCTCCCCGCCTGGAACGCCAAACGAGAAGGGCCGGGAGAACGAAGAGCATCACCGGAGCGGAGAGAATGATTCCCGTTCCGGCCAGGACCCCGAACTCCGCCAATTGGCTGAAGCGCGTTGTCCAAAGCGAAAGGAAGGCGATGGCGGTGGTGATCATGCCGACAATGACGCCCCAACCGGTGTTTTCGAGAGCGACCGCGAAGGCGTCGTCAATGGTCAGGCCGGCGGCCCGCTCGTCGATATAGCGGTTGTAGATATGGATGGCGTAATCAATCCCCAACCCCACAAGAACGGCGGCAAAACTGGCGGAGACGAGGTTGAGCTGCCCGTAGGCGAGCCAACCGATCCCGATGGTCCAGGATACCACCATGATCAGGGGAACGCCGATGTAGACGAGAACGCCGGTACGCCGGAAAATCAACCCGAATATCGCCAGAACCCCGACGAGACTGGTGGCGAGGGTGGAAACCAGATTGGAATTGACATGCCTGGTATATCCCATCGCCGCCTCGTAGCCGCCCGCGAACTCCACGACGACGGAACCGCGGGCGGCGGGCGGGATGAATTCGTCGTATACGGCAGCCGTAGTCTGGCGGATGGCGGCGGAAATGGTACGGGCGAAATCGATGCTCTGGGCCGGGCGATCGGGCTGGATCACGACGATGAGCATGACGGCGTCGCGATCCGTCAGATAGCCCCCGCCAGGATTCCGATTCCCGTCCTGGTTCACCCCGTAACGGGCAAGTGTCCGTTGAAAAACGCCGCCAAGGCCGATGGCATCCATGAGCAGCCACTCGTCCATGTCGAGGGCGCCGGACATGACGCCGGCCAGCTTCGCCTTGAGCGAAGCGACGGATCGGCGGACCGTTTCGGGGGCGAGAAGATCCCGCACCCGGTCAATTTCGCCATCGCCCAGGAGAAGAAGCCCATAGGAAGGCAAAGCCTCGTAAAGGAGATAATCCCTGTCCTCCTGGCGAAAGCGCCGGCAGAAGGCGCTCCGGATACCCGGAAGGGTTTGCAGCCTTTCGACCAGGGCGTCGGCGGCCCGGCCGGCGGCCGCAATATGTCGCTCCCGCGCCAAACGGCGCGCATTTCTAGCAGCATCCCCGGCCAACTCCGGCCGCAACGCCACATCGGCCGCGTCCGGTTCCCGTTCGTTCGGCGATCCAAGGCGGAATACCACCACCGCTTCGTCCACCGAGTCAAAATCGGTGATGGCGCGGCTGAAGTCCCGCGCCGCGGGTACCTCTTGCGGAAGCATGTTGGAAAGATCGAAGGGGGCATGGAGTCCCCCCCAGAAAAAACTCGCCGCTGGCGGCAGCCAGGAGGCGACCGTGATGAGGAAAGCGATCCCGATAACCGCGCCATGATGGCGACAGGCGATTTGGGCAATGGCCCGGAGAATTTTTTTTTGCATGACGAACGGTTTTCACCTCGCCGTCAATAGGCGGGAATTGCCGCCAATGCCTGTACCGATCCCGCCAAGGCCACGGGATCAGACTCCATGTTCGCCTCATTTAAAGGCAGATACCGGGTGTTGGCGGAGGCGGCGATATCGAAATCCTCGTTCAGGATGATGGCATTCCCTTCGATCGTTTTGAACTGCATCTCCATCAGCCGATTGTCGCGCGGCCAATTGAAAGAGATAAGGTAGGGGAACACCGGTTCCTCCCCCCGGGCGCGACGCTTTTCCCCGGATCCCATATCCATGTCGCGGTAGTCGCCGTAGGTTCGGATCAGGACGGGATCTCCCTTGGCGTCCAGGTGGATCAGACTGGCGATCCGGCCGGTGCGGCGTTCCAGAACAAGACGCAGGCGCGGCCGGTTGGCCGGGACATCCTCTTCCAGGGCTATGACGTCCCCGCCGTCGGCGGGCTCCGCCTGAACCCGGCGCCAGCGCCGCAACAGGAGGGCCGTATCCGGCCGGAGCATCTGGCGAAGTATCTCGTCCGGATCGAAACGGAAAGCGAAAGATTGCAGATCCACCACCTTGCCGTGGTACAGGGTGTTTTGGGAAGGGATATACAATCCAATATCCTCGCCTAATTTGACAACATCGAAAGCCTGGATGGATCCAGCCAACTTGTCGGCCCTGATGCGAAGCCGGTCGGACTCGTCGGCCAGCACATCGGCATTGACGGTGAGACCGAAACGGTTGGGTCTGTCCACGATCCGCATGACGCCCTTGCCGGCAAGGCTGGAAAGGCTGGTACGCGTTTCCACCGCGTTCTTGACCATGACGTCCGGTGAAGCGTTCTCGTTTACAGGCTTGGCGGAGATCGGGGCGCCGTCTCCCGAACAGCCGGCAATTCCCAACGCGAAAAGGAGGAAGAGCGGCGGGCGGATCCGCATGGCAAATGTCCCTCGTCGGCAAGGCCGCGCCCAACAGCTGGCGGCCAAACGAAAAAGCGAGCCGGAAACAGCTCCGTTCGCATCGGGAGTTTACATTTTTTTTCTTTTGACACAAGGCAATTTCACAGGCAAACGGCTTTTCTCGGCCGATTCGTGGTCTAGTGGCCCGAAGACCAAACCTGTGGACGCCGATCCCCGAAGGCGGGAACCGGATGAACCGGGGACCCTCCCCGCACAGCCTCAATCAAAGAGTGAGACTGTGCGGAACAACAGTCGCTTCCCCCGCCGTCAAGTTTTCGCTTGATACGCCGATATAAGATATAGAGGGGGAGGGGAATTCGACGAAAAGGAGAAAGACTATGCGCCGCCTTTCTTTTCTTGTGAACCAGGGCGAAAACAACTCCTTCATGGTGCACGGTCTTGAATGGGCAGCCTATGCCGAAGGCAAAAGCTGGGTTGCCACCACCTTGGCCATCCGGCAAAGCGTCAAGAATTCCTTTGCCGAATCCGAACGGCCCGAGTTCCTTGATTTTCGTTTCCCGGACGGCAGCGTGATTTCCCTTTCGGCCTGAAACTGAATTGTTTCCGCGCAGCGCGGAACAGCCTTCCGCAGGAAAAAATCAGGCCATGACGCCTGCCTGACGGAGAAGTGTCGGCAGGCCGGACGGAATGATTTCCCGCCCTTTGGCGAGAATCTCCGTTGGAGTCCACCAATGGGAACAGCGCAAATGCTCCCGTTCCTCGTCGGTCAAGCCATCGCGGATCACTTCGGGGACGCGATCCAGCCGGAGGAGAAAATAATGATCCATCGCTTCCACCCTCTCGCCGGTGGAGAGACGGAAAAGGTAGGATTCTTCGGCAATTTCGCGCCCCGGATCGGAAACGACGATGCCCGTCTCCTCCCGCAATTCGCGCATTGCGGCCGCGGGAAAGGTCTCGCCTTCTTCCACGCCGCCGCCGGGAACGCCCCAATAGCCGGTGCCGGCAAGGGGTCCGGAGACATGGTCGAAGCGGAACAGGAGCAGGCGGCCGTCCGGATCAAGAAGCAGGATCCTGGCGGCATGGCGCACTCGCGGCAATGGCTCTCCCTGATTTTCCAGGCGCGCACTTTCCGGCCGGATTGCCGCGATTTTCACCGTTTTTCTGAAATTCGGCAACCGGAAACGCCGGACTATGGCAAAAAGGCCCGCGCCGCGATTTTTCCTTTGAAAGAAACCGGAAAAAGCCGGAAAGTATCGGCATAAGGCCCCCTTTCATTGGCGGGGTATGGCGCGCATGGCCGGATCATCCGGCCGGGATCGGCGACGGCAGCCGGTTTTCCGGCCGACGGGATGGGGTCATGCTGGACAAGGATGGAGCAATCATGCGGAATTCCCGCTATCTGACGGCAATGATTTTCGGGGCGGTTTCGGCTTTTCTCGCTGGCTGCGCCCCCCAGGGGGATGTGTCCTACCTCGAGGACGAAAACGCCCGTCTGAAACAGCTCCTCATCCAATACGAAAACGATGCCAGGAGCGCCCAGGTGGTGGTGGCCGAAGCCAACGGCCGGGCCGAGCGGGCCGCCCTGGAACTGGACGCGGCCAATCGCAAGATTGCGCTGTACGAAGAGGAATTGCCGAAAATACGAAATCTTGCCGCTTCCACGGCCGGGCGCGGCATGTCCGCCAAGGTGGCGCAACAGCTTTCCGCCCTGGCCGAGCAGTTTGGCGGCGTGGTGGTGGGAAACCGGCTGGAACTGCCGGGCGACTTCTTTTTCGATTCCGGCAAATATGACCTTAACCCCAATGCCCGCGCCGCCATCCGCCGCATGTCCGAAATTTTGGCCGGCGAAAACCTGTTTCTCATGGTCGTCGGCTACACCGACAACGATCCCATCAGGAATCCGTCCCTCCGCTCCCATGGCGTCCGGGACAATCTGCATCTCTCCCTGCTCCGGGCAAAGACGGTTGTGGACGAACTTCGGAACGCCGGTTATCCTCCTCTCCTTATGTATCCCACAGGTTGGGGAGACATGCGCCCGATCGTTCCCAACACCGACAAAGCCGCAAAGAAGCTGAATCGCCGGGTGGATATCCTGATCGACCCTGCCGCCTCCAATATTTTCGGCATGTCGACCATAACCGGCGTGGAACCGACGGCCGGCAATTTCCCGGTGGCGATGGCGCGCTGAGACGGGCGTCGTTCCATCCCTCTCAAAAAATGCGCCAGTGGTCTAAAAGGACAAAACCTGCGGATGTTGGAGCCCGTTTGCCCCGGAATCGCGACCTCCGGTGCCGAAAGGGAAGTCACGTCCCCGCAGGCGGAAACCGGATGAACCGGGGGGCACTCCCCGTACAGTCTCAATCCTTACAAATTCTGAAGTCCGTTTGTTCCGGGATTGACCTCCGATGCCGAAGGGGAATTCACTTCCCCGTAGGCGGAAACCGGATGAACCGGGGGCGCTCCCCGTA